>NZ_JARACH010000079.1:0-40757 GCF_029087445.1 Amycolatopsis sp. La24 | reverse complement strand
AAGACCGCGCTGTTGTGGACAAGTTGCGCGCCAACCAATTCGAAACCCTCATCCGCTACGCCGTCGCGACCACCGTGCCCGCAGGTGCCACGTCAGCCGAAACGCAGCCCGTGCGCGAGGTACTCAGTGGTCGCGCGCATGCGATCGCATCCGCATTCGCGGCGTACTCCGAGCACAACTACTACCGCCGGGCCCGACTCCGCCGCCCGATCTCCGCACTGGCCAGCCGCCGGCTCGGCAAAGGAGACCTGCTCTCCGTACCCGAACTGGCCGCCATCGCCCACCTGCCCACCGACGACGCCGCCCCGGGCTTACAACGAGCAGGAGCGAAGGCCGTGTCGCCTCCACCCGGCATCCCCGCCACCGGCGATCGGGTCAAGACGCTCGCCGAGTCCGACTCCGGTCACCCGCGTCCCGTCGGCCTCTACGTCGCCGACGCCCGCCACCACATGCACGTCATCGGAGCCACCGGCTCAGGCAAGTCCGAACTGATGGCGCGAATGGCCCTCGACGACGCCGACGCCGACCGCGGCAGCGTCGTGATCGACCCGAAGGGCGACCTCGTCCAGGACATCCTGATGCGGCTACCCAAAAGACTCGGCGAAAAGGTCGTGCTCTTCGATGCAGACTCACGCGCACGGCCGCCCGTGCTCAACCCGCTGGAAGGAACGGACAAGGCTCGCGCGGTCGACGACCTCGTGAGCATCTTCTCCCGGATCTACGCATCCTCCTGGGGCCCGCGCACCGACGACATCATGCGCGCCGGGTTGCTCACCCTCACCGCGATGCCGGGCACACCGACTCTGGTCGACCTGCCGAAACTGCTCACAGTTCCGGCGTTCCGGCAGCGCGTTTGCGACCAGATCGACGACGACGTGCTCGAAGGCTTCTGGACCGCCTACGAACGGATGTCGGAAGCCGGCCGCATCCAGGTCACTGCTCCTCTTATGAACAAGGTCAGAGGATTCCTGTTGCGGCCCTTCGTCCGCGCTGCCATCGCCGGTGGCCCCTCGACTGTGAGCATGGACGACGTCCTCAACGACGGAGGCATCTGCCTGGTCCGGATATCACGCGACGCGCTCGGCATGGAGACCTCGCAACTCGTCGGGTCGATCATCGTCGCGCGAACCTGGCAGGTCGCAACGAGCCGGTCGCGGCTTCCGCAACACGAGCGCCCGGATTCCAGTCTCTATATGGATGAATGCCAGAACTTCCTCCACCTCCCCTACCCCATCGAGGACATGCTCGCAGAAGCCCGCGCCTACCGGCTCGCGCGGCGAAAGTCTTCTGGGTGACCGTGACCGGCCTGTCGCAGGAACCGAGCCGCGAGGCCACGCTCACTGCCCTCGAAGCCCGCGGCCGGGACGGGATTACCGTACTCGACCTGGACTACCGGCCGATGTTCTGGGAATCCCGGGAACAGGCCCGCGAGTGGGTCGGCAAGGCGCTCGACCACGTGACCGTGGCGGTCGGCAACCTCGACGAATGCGAGACCGCGGTCGCCACGCGCGAGCCGCGGGAAGCGGCGGAAGCGTTGCGGGGCCGAGGAGTTTCGCTCGCGGTGGTTAAGCAGGGCCCCAAGGGCGTCCTCGCGATGGACGACGCCGGGGAAGTCGAGGTGCCGCCGGTACCGGTGGAGGTCGTCAACGGCCTAGGCGCGGGCGACGCGTTCGGCGGGGCGCTGGTCCACGGGCTGCTGTCCGGCTGGGACACCGCGCAGGTGATGCGATTCGCGAACGCGGCCGGCTCGCATGTGGCCGGGGAACTGTCCTGTTCGGACGCCATGCCCACCGAAGACCAAGTACTGCGCAAGCTCGGAGGAAACGCATGAACACGGTCGAGCGGATCGTCGCCAAGCGCGTGCGCGATCCGGAAGCGATCGCCGAAGCCGCCGCCGCGCGGGTACGGGCCAAGTCGCCGTTCAACGACAAGGGCCGCACCATGATCATCGCCGCGGACCACCCCGCGCGGGGCGCGAACTCGGTCGGCTCCGAGCCGCTGGCGATGGCCGACCGGGGCGAACTGCTGGAGCGATTGTGCCTCGCGCTGGAACGGCCCGGCGTCACCGGAGTGCTCGCCACTCCGGACGTCATCGACGACCTGCTGCTGCTCGGCGCACTGCACGGCAAGACGGTCATCGGGTCGATGAACCGGACCGGGCTGGCCGGGTCGAGTTTCGAGATCGACGACCGGTTCGCCTGCTACGACGCGGAAACCATCGCACGCATGCGGTTCGACGGCGGCAAGACTCTCACCCGGATCTGCCTGGACGACCCGGCGACGCCGAGCGTCCTGGAAAACACCGCCAAGGCCGTCGACGAACTCGCCGACCGCAAGCTGATCGCCATGGTCGAACCGTTCCTCTCTGAGTGGGTCGACGGCAAGATCAAGAACGATCTCTCCCCCGAGGCGGTGATCCGCTCGATCACCATCGCCTCCGGTCTCGGCCGCTCGTCCGCCTACACCTGGCTCAAGCTGCCGGTGGTCGCCGACATGCCGCGCGTGCTGGCCGCGTCCACGCTGCCCGCGGTGCTGCTCGGCGGCGAGGTGACCGATCCGGACGCGGCGTTCGCGGCGTGGCAGGAAGCGCTCGTGCTGCCGACCGTGCAGGGGCTGGTGGCCGGGCGTTCGCTGCTGTACCCGCACGACGGCGACGTCGCCAAGGCGGTTGACACGGCGGTGGGTCTGCTGTGAAGCGCTATCACGAAGCAGGCAGCACGGCGGACGGCCCGTTCAGCCTGGTCGTCACTCCCGAATCGGCCGGGTGGGGTTTCTCCGGCCTGCGCGTGCTGGAACTCGACGGCACCGAGACGTTCTCCACCGGCGACGCGGAAACACTCGTGCTTCCGCTGTCCGGCAGCTGCTCGGTGTCCGCCGACGGGAAAGCGTTCGAGTTGGCCGGCCGCACCGGCGTGTTCGACGCGGTGACCGATTTCGCTTACCTGCCCAGGGATTCCGCAGCGACGATCACCGGGAACGGCCGCTTCGCACTCCCGTCGGCGAAAACCTCGAAACGGCTGCCCGCGCGCTACGGACCGGCCGAGGGCGTCCCGACCGAGCTGCGCGGAGCCGGCAACTGCAGCCGTCAGGTCAACAACTACTGCCTGCCGCACACCTTCGAAGCCGACCAGCTGCTCGTCTGCGAGGTCCTCACCCCAGGCGGAAACTGGTCGTCCTACCCGCCGCACAAGCACGACGAGGCACGCGACAGCGAAAGCGAGCTGGAGGAGATCTACTACTTCGAGGTCGCCGACGGCGGGAAGGGGTACCAGCGCGTGTACGGCACCCCGGAGCGGCCGATCGAGGTGCTGGCGGAGGTCCGCAGCGGCGACGTCGTGCTGATCCCGCACGGCTGGCACGGCCCGTCGATGGCCGCGCCCGGCTACGACCTCTACTACCTCAACGTGATGGCCGGGCCCGGTCCCGAGCGCGCGTGGCTGATCTGCGACGACCCCGCGCACGCGTGGGTCCGCCAGACCTGGGAAACCCAGGACGTCGACTCCCGCCTGCCCTTCGGAGGTGCCCGATGAGACTGACCACTGCGCAAGCGCTCGTGCGGTTCCTCGCCAACCAGTACTCCGAACGCGACGGCGTCGAACAGCGCCTCATTCCCGGCTGCTTCGGGATTTTCGGCCACGGCAACGTCGCCGGGATCGGGCAGGCGCTGCTGCAGGCGGCCCACACCGGCGAGGCAGATCTCCCCTACTACCTCGCCCGCAACGAACAGGGCCAGGTCCACGCCGCGACCGCGTTCGCGAAGATGCGCAACCGGCTCCAGACCCTCGCCTGCACCGCGTCCACCGGCCCCGGCTCCACCAACATGATCACCGGCGCTGCTCTCGCGACCGTCAATCGGCTGCCGGTCCTGCTGCTGCCCAGCGACATGTTCGCAAGCCGGGTGCCGGATCCAGTGCTGCAGCAGCTCGAGGACACCCGCGGCGGCGATGTCACCGTGAACGACGCGTTCCGCCCGGTCTCGAAGTACTTCGACCGGATCACCCGGCCCGAGCAGCTGATTCCCGCCGCACTCGCCGCGATGCGGGTGCTCTCCGATCCGGTCGAAACCGGTGCCGTCACGCTCGCGCTGCCGCAGGACGTGCAGGCCGAAGCCTGCGACTGGCCCGAGGAGTTCTTCCGCCGCCGTGTCTGGCACGTCGACCGCCCCGTGCCCGAGCCGGAAGCGCTCGGCCGCGCGGCGGAGCTGCTGAGGACGGCGTCGGCGCCGCTGATCGTCGTCGGCGGAGGCGTCGTCTACTCCGAGGCCGAGCACGAGCTGCGCGTATTCGCCGACGCCACCGGCATCCCGGTCGCGGACACGCACGCCGGCAAGGGCGCGGTCCCGTGGGACCACCCGTGCGCGGTCGGCGGAATCGGATCCACCGGCGCCACCGCGGCCAACGCGCTCGCCGCCGAAGCCGACGTCGTGCTCGGCATCGGCACCCGCTACAGCGACTTCACCACCGCATCCCACACCGTGTTCGGCAACCCCGCCGTGAAGTTCGTCAACTTGAACGTCGCCCGCCTCGACGCCGCCAAGCACTCCGCGGAGATGGTTCTGGCAGACGCGAAACGGGGCATCACCGCGCTGCACGAGGCACTCGCCGGGTGGCAGGTCGACGACGCGTACCGGACCTGGGCTCGGGTCCTGGCCGACGAGTGGAGCCGGACCGCGGACGCCTGTTTGACCGTCGTACATCAGGCGCTGCCGGCGCAGACCGAGATCCTCGGCGCGCTCAACAGCGAGCTGGACGACCGCGACGTGGTGATCAACGCGGCCGGTTCGATGCCCGGCGACCTGCAGATGCTGTGGCGGGCACGGGACCCGAAGGCGTACCACGTCGAGTACGCCTACTCCTGCATGGGCTACGAGATCGCCGCGGGCGTCGGCGCGAAAATGGCCGCACCCGAACGGGAAGTGGTCGTGCTCGTCGGCGACGGCTCCTACCTGATGATGGCCCAGGAAATCGTCACCATGGTCGCCGAGCGGCTCAAGGTGATCATCGTGCTGGTGCAGAACCACGGCTTCGCCTCCATCGGCGCACTGTCGGAATCCCTGGGCTCGCAACGGTTCGGGACCGCCTACCGCTACCGCGGCGACTCCGGCCAGCTCGACGGCGACGTGCTCCCCGTCGACCTGGCGGCCAACGCCGCCAGCCTCGGCGCAACCGTGCTGCGCGCGTCCACGGTGGACGAATTCCGGGCCGCGGTGAAACAGGCCAAGACGAACACCACGACCACCGTCGTGCATGTCGACACCGACCTGCTCGGCCCCAACCCGCCCGGATCGGCGTGGTGGGACGTGCCGGTCAGCGAAGTCTCCGACCTCGGCTCCACCCGCTCGGCACGCGAAACCTACGCCGCTTTCAAACGCAAGCAGCGCCCCTACCTCTGACCGACCTCTCCCGAGGAGCACCGTGAACACCATCGAACACTGGATCAACGGCGTCTCGACACCCGCCGGTTCCACCCGCACCGCGCCGGTCTACGACCCCGCCACCGGCAAACAGCAGTCCGCCGTCCTGCTCGCCGAATCGGCCGACGTGGACGCCGCGGTCGCCGCCGCCGCGAAGGCCGCCGAGTCGTGGTGCGAATCCTCGCTCACCCAGCGCACCCGGATCCTCTTCGCCTTCCGCGAACTGCTGGTCAAGCACGAGGACGAACTCGCCCGCATCATCTCCAGCGAGCACGGCAAAGTGATCGACGACGCCCGCGGCGAGATCGTCCGCGGCCGCGAGGTCGTCGAATACGCCTGCGGCATCGCCGACGCCCTCAAAGGCAGCTTCTCCGACCAGGTCTCCCGCGGCGTCGACGTGCACGACTTCCGCCAACCGCTCGGCGTCGTCGCGGGCATCACCCCGTTCAACTTCCCCTTCATGGTGCCGCTGTGGATGCACCCGGTCGCGATCGCAACCGGCAACACCTTCGTGCTCAAGCCCAGCGAGCGCGACCCGTCCGCGTCCAACCTCGTGGCCCGGCTCTACGCCGAAGCCGGTCTGCCCGACGGCGTGTTCAACGTCGTCCACGGCGACAAGGTCGCGGTCGACGCGCTGCTCGACCACCCCGACATCGCCGCGGTCTCGTTCGTCGGCTCCACTCCGATCGCCAGGTACGTGCACGAACGCGGCACCGCGACCGGCAAACGCGTCCAGGCCCTCGGCGGAGCCAAAAACCACGCTGTCGTCCTGCCCGACGCCGACGTGGAATACGCCGCCAACCACCTCACCGCCGCCGCCTTCGGCTCCGCCGGCCAGCGCTGCATGGCGATCTCCGTCGCCGTCGCCGTCGGCGAGGCGGGCGACCGGCTCATCGACGTGCTGGAGCGCAAGGCCAACGAAGTAAAGGTGGGCCCCGGCTCCGACGCCACCAGCGACATGGGCCCGGTCGTCAGCGCCGCCGCCCGCGACCGCGTCGTCAACGCGGTCGCCCGCGGCGCGGAGGAAGGCGCGACCGTCGTGGTTGACGGACGCGGCCGGTCGGTCGGCGGGTACGAGGAAGGCTTCTTCGTCGGACCGTCCCTGCTGGACCACGTCACCACCGAGATGGAGGCTTACCGCGAGGAGATCTTCGGGCCGGTGCTGGCCGTCGTCCGCGTGTCCACCCTGGACGAGGCGATCTCCCTGATCAACGCCAACCCGTATGGCAACGGCACCGCCGTCTTCACCGGCAGCGGCGAGGCCGCCCGGAAGTTCCAGCGCGGCGTCAAAGTCGGCATGATCGGCGTCAACGTGCCGATCCCGGTCCCGATGTCGTACTACT
The DNA here is from genome assembly GCF_029087445.1 of Amycolatopsis sp. La24. Lineage (NCBI taxonomy): Bacteria > Bacillati > Actinomycetota > Actinomycetes > Pseudonocardiales > Pseudonocardiaceae > Amycolatopsis > Amycolatopsis sp. La24. The sequence continues at coordinate 34,001 of NZ_JARACH010000079.1, read as the reverse complement.
CCTTCGGGGGCTGGAAGGACTCGCTGATCGGCGACGGCCCGATCCACGGCCCCGCCGGAGTCCGGTTCTACACCCGCGCCAAGGTGGTCACCACCCGCTGGCCGGAGACCGAAGCGCACGGAGCGGCATTCACCTTCCCGACGGCCAACTGATTTCCGCGAAGACGGGGTGCACTCGGCGGGGGTGCGCCCCGCCTTCGCGCCATCCCCATTCGCGCCGTTGTCGTTGAACCGGCCCTTGGAGATGGCGGGGACGGTCGTGTGCCGGGAGCAGTCATTTGGAAGCCGACCGCCGTCATGCTGCCAGTATTGCCGATGAGCGTTCCATGCCAGGATCCAGAAACAGGCTTCGCGAACACCCATGTCACTGATTTGTCGAGCATGGGCTACCCCTTCTTGCGGTCGATTATCTGCATCGGCTCGTTCTTTCCTGAATGGAAGCGAGAGATCAGAATATCGCTCGTGACGGTAAAGATCGCCTGCGCGACGGAGTGGCGTCTCGCCTTCAACGCACCGATACCGTACCGCACGAAATGGATCTCAATACTTGCGATCGGGCCGGCACGTATCGAACACCGTAACGCAGTCGGCGAGGAGATCGGCGAAGCGGTCGTTGAGCACCCACCTGCGCTGCGCGCGATCTTTCGCAAGGACAAGGCGATTTCCGATGACGGCGGGCAGGATCAGGCCGAGCGGTACGCCTTCCGCTCCAAGGAATTCTAGGAAATCGGCAAGCGCAGGGTCATCGCTTGCCTCGCGGAGGTCCAGGGGGATCAGCCAGCGAGGCAGCTCCGCGACGACCTTCGAGCAAGACGCGGTCGCGCTCTGGAGAGATCAGTGGATTCGAATCGAATCCACGGCCCCCGCGATAATAGCCTGACGCTGAATTGCGAAGCCGCACCAGATAGCATGGGACGACCTTGTCGCGCGCCCGACATCCGGGAACTCAGATTTAACCGACACCCTCGGACCATTGCAGGGAATTGAATATTGAGCACAATGTTGACCACATTAGCCAATCGATTACAGTAACGGCTGCTGTCACTGAGCTGGAGTCCTGCGGCAAAGACTGGGCGAACCAGGCCGGCCGCAGCGGACCGAACGACGCCCGGCTTGCCGAGCGCACGAGACGAGCGTTCGACGCCGTCGTCATCCGGCTCCGAATCTTCCGCTTCAGCCATAGCTTCATCCCCACCCGACGCCCGGCAAGACGGCGGACAACGGAGAGCTTGGCTCCGCTGCGCAACTGCAGGCCGAAACTCGTGCACCAAAAAGCGGGAGCGTCGGCGACGCTGCCGACGCTCCCGCTGATGCCGCCGAATGCGCGACCGGGAGCTCAGATTCCCAGCTTCATCGCACGTCCCCAGCGTAGAACTCCGGTCGGTCCTTAATCGCCACGCCGACTACCCCTCCGCTGTGTAGCGCTTCCACGGTCGCGTCCGTGATGACCGTCGCGGCATATCCGTCCCATGCAGAGGGGCCGGTCGGCTCGACGCCCGCCGCCAGCGTGTTAACCCATTCCTGGAACTCGACGTCGAACGCCGCGGCGAACCGGTCTCTCCAGTCCTGGTGCACGGCGACCCGGCTGGTCCCCGCGCTGCGCACCAGCGGGCTGGCCGGATCCGGCAGCCGGACCAAGCCGGTCTCGCCTACCGTCTCGCACTGGATGTCGTAGCCGTATCGGCAGTTCACGAAGACCTCGAGGTCGACCCGGACCCCTGCCGCGGTCTCGAACAGCATGATCTGCGGATCCTGCAGGTGCGGATACCGTTTTGTCGTGGCCCTCGGCTTGATCACCTGCGCCGAAACGATCTCGTCGGACAGCAGCCAACGCAGCACGTCGATCTCGTGCACCGCGGTGTCCTGCGCCGCCATCTCCGAGCGATAGCTCTCCGGCGCCGATGCGTTGCGGTGCGCGCAATGCACCATCAGCGGCGTGCCGATCTCGCCGGCGTCCAGCACTCGCTTCATCTCGCGATACCCGGCATCATAACGGCGCATGAACCCGACCTGCACGAGCCGCCGGCCGCAGGCGATCTCCGCCTCGACGATGCGCCGGCAGTCCTCCTCGGTGGTCGCCAGCGGCTTCTCGCAGAACACCGGCTTTCCGGCGGCGATCGCGGCGAGCACGTGCTCGGCGTGCGTCGGGCCCCACGAGGTGACCACCACCGCGTCCACATCGGACTGTCCGATCAAGTCGGCTCCGTCGGTTACCGCCCGGGCACCGACCTCCGCGGCCACCGGGGCGGCTCGCTCGGCGTCGAGGTCGGTTACCGCGACCACCTCGGCCCCGGTGACCACTTCGGTCAGCCGCCGGACGTGGTCCTGGCCGATCATGCCGGCTCCGATGACTCCCACGCGTACGGTCACGGCAGGTACTCCCTTCAGCTTTTTAGAATTCGACCGTCTTCACGGCCAGGACGGGCACCTCGGCACCGAGCAGCAGCCGCTGTGCGACGCTGCCGAGAACAAGTTTGCCAACCGGTGAGCGGCGTTTCATCCCGATCACCAGAAGTTCCACCTCGCCTGCTCGTTCGGCCAGGACCTCGAGCACGTGCTCGGCAATGTCCACGCCAGCACGGCGCTCGATGATCTCCGCTTCGCGCGGGACTTCCAGCGGACCTAGCCGCAGGTTCGCTACCAGCAGCTTCGTGCCGCGCAGCTCGGCCTCCGCGAACCCGCGGGCGAGCGCGAGATCGCCTTCGTACGAATCGGTGACCGCGGCGAGCACCGTCATCGTTCAGCCCTCCTTCGCGACCGACGCCGGCGTCGACCGGTCGAACCGTTGGTGCAACTCGTGTTCCAAGACTTCCAGTGACAGGCCCCGGGTCTCCGGGACCGCCTTCGCCACGAAGGTGATCGCGCCCAGCCCGAGCACCACGAACAGGAAGAATGTGGTGGCGATGTGCAGCGCGTCGACCAGTATCGGAAACGTCAGGCCGATCGCGAAGTTCGTCAGCCACAGCACCAGGCTCGCGATGCCCATGCCGAGCCCGCGCAGCTTCAGCGGGAAGATCTCCGACAGCATCAGCCAGGTGACCGGCGAGATCGCGCCCTGCTGGAACGCGAGGAACGTAACCGTCAGGGCGAGAATCACGAACGCACGGGTCTCTCCTGCAGGCAGCAGCAGCGAGAAGACCCCGATCAGCAGCAGTGCGGTCGTCGTCCCGATCAGCCCGGCGATCAGCATCGGCCGGCGGTTCACCTTGCGCAGCAGGTAGATCCCGACGAAGGTCGCCAGCACCGAGATCACCCCGTTGGCGATATTCGCCGTCAGCGCGCTGTTCGCGGAGAACCCCGCGTCTGTGAGTATCTGGGTGCCGTAGTACATGATCGAGTTGACGCCGGTCACCTGCTGCACGATGCCGATCCCGATGCCTACGAACACCAGCCGCCGGATCCATGGGGTAGCGAGGTCACGCAGCCCGCCGGTCTGGGACTGCTTGTCCTCCAAAGCGAGGCGGCGCACCTCATCGAGTTCTGCTGCCGCACGGCGCGCTGAACGCACCTGCTGGAGGACAGCCAGCGCATCGGCGAACCGGTCCTTCGACGCGAGCCAGCGCGGACTTTCCGGCATAACCAGCATGCCGAGCCACAGCACCACCGCGGGCAGCGTCGCGATCACCAGCATCCAGCGCCACACGCCATTGCTCTCGCCGAACGCGTTCCCTATGAACGCGTTGAACGTGAATGCGAGCAGCTGCCCGGAGACGATCATGAGCTCATTCTGAGTGACCAAGCTGCCGCGCCGCTCCGCAGGCGACACTTCGGCGAGGTACGTCGGCACGGTCACCGATGCCCCGCCCACAGCGAGCCCGAGCACAAACCGGCCGAGGACCATCACCGCGGTGGCCGGAGCGAGCGTGCACGCCAGCGTGCCGAGCAAGAATACGGCCGCCAGCACCAGGATAGTGCGTCGGCGCCCGCGTCGATCGGCCAACCGGCCCGCGAGGATCGCACCCAGCGCCGCACCCAGCAGCAGCGAACTCGTCACCAGTCCTTCGGTGAACGGTGAGAGGCCGAGGTCGGCCTTCATGTACGGCAGCGCGCCGTTGATCACCCCGGTGTCATAGCCGAACAGCAGGCCGCCAAACGTCGCGATGACGGTGACCAGCCTCAGCCGGCGGGAATGCGGACCCTTCTCTTCGAATGGTACGGCCGGTGGCGTCGTTGCCCGGACCTGACTCATGCGATTGCTCCAGTTTTGGTGTACCAGACCCCTCTGGCGCGTGAGTTTCCCTGTGGTTCCCCGGAAAGCGCTCAGCCCAGCCGAGGCCGGGCAGTGCCGGTCACCCCCTGGGCAGCGAGGTATTCGCGCGTGCGCATCGCGATCGGCAGCGGGACCTCGGCCGTGCACGGGTACAGGTCCTGTTCGACAATCACGAACAGCTCAGCCGCCAAAGCGGACAGCGCATCGACGATCTCGGCGGGATCGGGCACCCCAGCCGGCGGTTCGACGCACACGCCTCGTTTGACGGCCTCACCGAAGGACAGTTCTTCTGCAGCGACTTGTGCGAGGACGTCCGGGTCCATCTGCTTGATGTGCACATATCCGACGCGTTCGCCGAACCGGCGGATCAGGTCGAGGTTGTCGCCCCCGCCATAGGCGACATGCCCGGTGTCGAGACACAGGTTGGCATACCGGGAATCGGTCTCGTTCAGGTACCGCTCGATCTCCGGCTGGGTCTGGATGTGGCTGTCCGCATGCGGGTGCAGCACCAGCCGGACGTCGTACTCCTCCAGCAGGATCCGGCCCAGGTCGTTCGCCCGCGCGCCGAAGGAGCTCCACTGTTCCGCCGTCAGCTGCGGGTCCTCGGTGTAAGCACCAGTCTTCTCATCGCGGTACATCGCCGGAATGAAGACCAGGTGATGCGCGCCCGCGGCGGAGGCGAGCTCGGATACCCGGCGGGCGGTCGCGACGGTGTCGGCCCAGGAATCTGGGCGATGCAACGCGCCGAACGTGGTTCCGCCGGATACCTGCAGGCCCCGGGCCCCGGCTTCCTCGGCCAATTGACGCGGGTCAGTGGGCAGGTAACCGTACGGGCCGAGCTCGAACCAGCGGTAGCCGGCACCGGCAAGCTCGTCGAGGAACCGGGTCCAGTGCACCTGTCGCTCGTCGGCGGGGAACCACACGCCCCACGAGTCGGGCGCGGAACCGAGGCAAAGGTTCCCTGCGGTGATGCGGGACATCGTCGTCACAGCGTCCTCCCGGACGGTGGAGGCGGGAATGGGTTGCGTGTCGCATAGCGCGCTCTACTAGCGCGCTCTAGTACGAGGAACTATGCTGGCTGTCACACCGGACTGTCAAGGGCCTGGCAGAATCCGCCGGGAGACCCAGGAAGGGAGGGCGCGATGGCCGACCGAGTGCCGACCGACGACGTGCCCGGCAGGGAAACGGCCGGCAAGCCGCGCCGACCCACCATGGTCGACGTCGCCGCCAAGGCCGGGGTGTCCCGCGCCCTCGTTTCGCTGGTCTTCCGCAACCAGCCGGGGGCCAGCGAAGCCACGCGGCAGCGTGTGCTGCACGCAGCCGACGAGCTGGGCTACCACCCGGACAACGCGGCGCGGCTGCTCGCTCGGGGACGCAGCCACACGCTGGGCGTCGTGCTGACCGTGCACCAGCCGTTCGACGCGGACATGGTCGAGGGCATCTACCCGGAAGCCGAGCGCCTCGGCTATGACGTGCTGCTTTCGGCCAGCGCCCCTGGCCGCGACGAAGGCAAGGCCGTGGAGGCGCTTTTGAGCCACCGGTGCGAAGCGGTGATCCTACTGGGCCCCACGTCCTCGCAGGCATACCTAGCCGAGCTTGGCCGGCGCACTGTCGTGGTGTCGGTCAGCCGACGGGTCCCGGGAGCGCATCTCGACAGCGTCCGCACCTCCGCCGCGGTCGGCGTACGCCAGGCCATCGACCATCTGGTGAAGCTGGGTCACCGCGAGATCACCCACGTCGACGGCGGAAAGGGTCCGGGTGCCTCCGACCGCCGACGTGCCTACCGGAGTGCGATGCGCCGGCACGACCTGACGGCACGCATCGTCCCCGGCGAATACTCAGAAGACGCCGGAATGGCGGCGGCCCAGAAACTGCTCGGCGAAGACCGCTTGCCCACCGCGATCCTGGCCGCCAACGACCGGTGCGCGGTGGGCCTGATGCACGCGTTCGGGCGCGCCGGCCTGGAACTGCCGAAAGACTTGTCCGTGGTTGGCTACGACGACAACCACCTGTCTCACCTGTCCTACATCGACCTGACCACCGTTCGCCAGGACGCCAACCGCATCGCCGAACATGCCGTCCAGCGCGCCGTCGCCCGGCTCGAAGACGAAAACGTCGAACCCACCGACACCGTCTTGGATCCGAAGCTCGTCGTCCGTGGAACCACCGGCCCTCCAGCGGCCCGCTGAGCAGGAGCTGGATCAGGCGGGCAGCCCGACTCGTCGTTCGTCGCTGCGCAGTTGCTGCAGCACGACCGCGATGATGAGCAGCACGCCGTGTGCGATGTTCTGCCAGAACGGGTTGATGCCCAGCCCTGACATGCCGTTGTCGAGCACGCCGAGGATCACGACCGCGAACACCGTTGAGATGATGGATCCTTGCCGCCCTTGAGCATGGTGCCGCCGAGCGCGGCACCGGTGACCGCCTGCAGCTCCAGGCCTTCTGAGCCGGAAGTCGGCTGGCCGGAACCGGTGCGTGCGCTGATCAGGACGCCCGCGATCGCCGCGACCACGCCGACCAGGGCGTAGACGCCGATGATGTAGCAGTTGATGTTGATCCCGGCCAGCCGAGCGGCGGTGTCGTTGCCGCCGATCGCATAGACGTTGCGGCCGATGTCAGTGCACTTGAGCAGGAAGTGCAGCCCCGCAGCGACGACCAGGAACACCCAGAGCAGCGACGGCAAGCCCGCGATCGAACCCTTGGCCAGGAAGATGAACAAGTCGTCGGAGCCGGTGTAGCCCTGCGACTTGCCGTTCGAAATCACCTGCGCGACGCCCTTGTACGCGGCGAGCATAGCCAGCGTCGCGACCACCGGGTTGACCCGGCCGAAGATAACGATCATCCCGTTGACCAGCCCGCAGGCGATCCCGATGCAGACCGCGGCAAGCACGCCGAACACCGAACTGCCGGTCGAAGCGAGCACCATCGCCGAAACGACCGAAGCGAGCCCAGCCATCGAGCCGACCGAGATGTCCAGCGCGCCCAGGATGATCAGCAGCGACTGGACCAGGCAGCGCAGGCCCATGATGGTGGTCGCGCTGGCGATCCGCAGCAGGTTCTCGGTGCGCAGGAAGTTGTCGTTCAGCACAGACAGCAGGATGACCAGCGCCACCAGGGTGATGATCAGGCTCGAATTCTGCACCCCGACAGCGGCGAGCGCCCGGCGCAGCGGCCCGGGTGCCCGCGGCGTGACCGGCTGTGCGGGCATCTTGTTCTCTTGGCTGGAACGTGTCGGCGTGCTCAGGCAGATCGTCGATCTTCAGGACACCGTCATCCGGAGGGTCGTCACCGGAAACCACGCGCGGCAAGGTGGATTTGCCCGCGCCGTTCTCGCCCATCAGCGCGAGGACCTCGCCGGGCCGGAAATCGAGCGAGACGTCGTCGAGCGCAGTGACGCCGGCGAAGCGTTTGCCGATGCCCTCGACGGTCAGAGAAGGGAAAATGTCGGACGTCAAGGACCTCCCCGCCTTCCGTGGCTGGGCTCGTGGGCGCCTCGGCCGCGCTGCCGGGACGCCCACGAGCCGGTCTGGGAATACCCGGGGATTCAAGTGCAGTTGACGCCAGCTTGCACGTAGTCGTCCTTGTCGACCATCGTCGTCTTGGCGATGGTCCGCGCCGGCAACGCCTTGCCGTTCTGCACCTTGTCGTAGAGGGCCTGCATCGCGGTTTTGCCGACGTCGGCGCCGGAGATGTCAACGAGGACTTGTTGCCAGTGTCCTTGCCGCTTTCCAGTCCTTGCAGTCGAGGTATGCGCCGAGGCCCGACGCCGCTGATGTTCGCCGACTGACACGGCTCTGGTCATCGACGGACGCCCGGCTTCGCAGCCGACACCACGAGTGACTGTGATCCAGGTCGGCGCGCCCTCAGCAACCAGAATCGGAAGCCTTTGCAGGTTCGGCGTTTGCCGCTGCGGAGCCTTCGACGTCTTGCTTCAGCGGGTCCCAGCGGATCGTCGCGAGGGTGGCAAGCGCCGCGATCGGCACTACGGCAAGGAGCAGCAGGGTGTGGCCCTGGCCCCATGAGTCCAGCATGACCGGTACGACGGACAGCCCGACAATCGTTCCGATCCTTCCGACCGTTTCCGCCATTCCGGTGCCCATCCCCCGGATCTCAGTCGGATACGACAGGGTCGGCATCGTCTTGCTGACCGGCCCGGGGCCGAAGGTGTGGCCGAACAGCAGCACCGCGACAAGACCGATGGCCAGGTAGGCAAGCGGGCCCCCGCCCTTCACGTCGCCGAGCAACCCTAGCCCCAGCATCGCGAGCGCGACAATGGAGAACCCGACGGCTGCTAGCTTCCACAGCCCGAGTCGATGGGTGAGCAGCGGTTGGATGGAACCGCCGACCAGCGCGACGAGGTTCACCGCGATCGTCGACAAGATAACCGCGACGATGTCGGCGCCGAAGATCAGTCCGGCAATCACCGGGGTGTAGAAGCCGACCGCGTAGTACTGCAGGGATTGTGCCGAGGTGATGACCGCGCTGAGTACAGTGCGGGCGCGATACTTGCGGCTGAATAATGCGCGGATCCGGGGCTTCTCCCGGGTTCCGTGCGCGGACGGCGGCTCCGCGCCCGGTTCGATCACGACATGCACGCCATAGGACTTCTCCAAGATTGCCCCTGCCTGCTCGAGTCCGCGATTGGCAGCTACCCAGACCGGGCTTTCCTCCGCATACCTCAACCGCAGCGCCACTACGATCAGCATCGGGAACGCCCCGAACGCGACTGCCCAGCGCCAGAGGTGCCCGCCGTCGCCGAGCGCCAGGAAGGACACGAGCACCACCAGCGCCGCCACGATGGTCGCGACGGACGACAGCGGCTGCCACAGATTCAGGGAACGTCCGCGGGTAGCGTGCCTGCCGAACTCCGCCATGAAACTGAATGCGACGGGAATGTCCAGCCCGACAGCGACTCCCATCAGGAACCGGAACACCGCGAGAGTGGCGAAGTTCGGCGCGAGCGCCGCGCCGATCGGAGTGACGACCAGGGCGACGCCGACGATGACGAAGAGCTTGAAGCGCCCGGTGCGGTCGGCGACGTACCCGCCGATAAGCGAGCTGACGAGCGCACCTACCGCGGTCAATGCGCTCACGAGCCCGATTTCGCCTGCGGTGAGGTGCATCTCGGCACGCAGGGACGCGATCCCGAGACCCAGGCTGCCCAGATCGTAGCCGTCCGCGAAGACGCTGAGCAGCGCGATCGCGGTCAGCATCTTCGTACGCCCGGTCATCGAAGGCCGGGACGCGACGAAGCCGGCGACGTCGTCTTTCGATCGAATAGTGAGTAGTGCTGGTTCGGACATGGAAACTCCTCGTTGAGTCAGTCCGGCGGCTCTGGGTCAGCTGTGAACCGGGTTGAACGACGGTGCGACGCAGGGCGTCCCGGAGTAGCAACGGATCTCGTACAGCGCGGCGGCTGGATCACCGTTGGTTGCGGTGACCGTCAGCCGCAGCCGGTCGGTAGACACGGCTTCGTCGAGTTCGTGCACGACCCGTGTGGTGTAGTTGTCTTTGACCCGAACAAGTTCGACCCAGTCACCGTCCGCTGCCTGCACGCTGAGCGTGTAGTCCCGGACGCATTGCGGGTCTCGGTAGAACGGCGGGTACGCGTGGTATTCACGCAGCACGTGCCCGGCGAAGGTGAGTTGCACCTGCCGCAACTCGACTGCGGTGTCCCAGGCGAGGTCTAGCCACTGCGGCAGCGGCTCGCGCGGATCCGACCGCCACAGGTTGGTCTGCCGGTGGGGGCGAGTGACCCCGGTCAATGACTGCCCCGGGCCGTACACACTCTGCTCTGGGCTGATCCGGAAGCTCATCGTGGCACCGCCGCCGAACCGCCGATAGGTCCCTGGCATCGCTTCGTATGCCGCGAGGTTGCCCGGCTGCAGTGCGTCGGCGACGTGCCACTCAACCGACGGCGCAGGTGCGAGGTCGACCCGGACGAAGTCCGCTCCGTCAGGCATCGCGTCGCGGAGATCGAGCGCGACCGGCCAGTCGACCCACCGCGGGCCTCCGGGCGACACTGAGAGGGTCGTCTTGGCCGCCGGAGCACCCGGTTCGGTGTCGTAGTCCCAGATGTCGCGCACTGCATACAGCCGGGCCTCGACGGGAACCGCCTCCTCCGCTTCATTGCTGAGGCAGCACCCAATGGTGTCGATCTGCCTGCGTTCGTCGAGTGCGATCCACTGAGCGACCCGTCGGTCCAGGCGGCCGCGGTAGGGGTAGACAGGGTGATCGCGCCAGTGGTCCAGATCCGCCAGCTTGCCGACGCTCCCGATGCCGACGCCGCGCAGCGAGTCCTCGCTGCTTGCCGACGCCGATGCGAGGCGAGCCAGATCAGCCGGATCGTCGCCGCGTTCGTTCGGGAGGAAACACCCGTCGCGCAGCAGGGTTTGCTGGAGGACATGAACTGCTTCGCCGGAGACGCCGCTGGCCAGGGTCTCGTTGCGAGTCAGGGCGAGTGCGGCCGCGGTACCCGCCGCTTGGCCGATGACCGCGCACGTGCTCATCACTCGAATCGAGCCCATTGCCGCGTGGGTGCCGCTGATGTTCCGCCCCGCCAGCAACAGATTGCTGATGTCCGCACTGATCAAAGACCGCAGCGGGATCCCGAACGGGCCGACGTTCGTTTTGGCGCCGTACTCCGATGTCGGGTCCAGCCCCTGTGCGTTCAGCGGCTCGCTGGTGTCGGCAAGCAAGCCGCCGAGGGTGTGCAAGTCGATGTACCAACCGCCGAAAGCGATCTCGTCAGGGAACTGCCGGCGGTCGACAAGCTCGTTTTCGGTGATCAGGTGCAAGCCGTCGACCCGGCGCGACTCCCGTTTGCCGGGTACCTGCCCGACCCAGTCGAGCGCGAGATTGCGAGCCTCGTTTTTGAACCTCGGGTCGCGGTTCTTCAAGTAGTCCCAGATGCCGAGGACGTGCCGGGTGAGCTCATGCCGGATGGCCTCGTTGTCGTGGATGGTGTCCCACGGCGGGCCGATCTCGATCCACCAGTACCCGCAGCGCAACGTCGACGGCATGCGCCCGCCGCGGTAAAAGAAGTCCGGGTCGTCGTAGCGAACTGCCCAGTCCGGAGCGTGGAACTCGACCGGCCGGCCGACGTCGACCGTCTTGAAGTGCAGCGAGCTGCCCATCACTTCGGGCCCGGCCTGCAGCGGAGCGTGCGGTTCGCCGAACTCGTCGTGTGCCTCCACACCGGACCGGTACCCGGCGCCCGCCAGAGCGGCGACCGTCGCATCACCGGTGCAGTCGATGAACGTCTGCCCGTGTACCCGCAGCAGTGTTTCGGCGTTGTCCACCCGCGCGAAGACCGTCGTGATTCGCCCTCCGGCAGTCCGTACGTCGTGGACACTCGTGTTCAAGTGCAGCGTGAGATTCGGGGTCCGCATCGCCACGTCGTAAAGCACCAAGTCCCATTGGCTGTTGGTCCAGCCGTTCTCCGCGATCTGCTCGTGGTTGGTGGCCCGCTCCTCGATCAATGCCTCCGCGACGATTCCGGTCTCCCTTGCGTAGGCGTGGAATGCCGCAGCACCGTGCGGTGTCACCCGAATCTCCGACGACGAGTTGCCGCCGAGCACGGGGCGGTTCTGCAGCAGGCAGACCGACGCCCCGTGCCGCGCAGCAGCTACCGCGGCGGAGAACCCGGCCAGGCCGCCTCCGCAGACCACGACGTCGTACGACTCGTCCGCTTCTCGCATTCGCTCTCACCCTCCGGATCTTTTAAACCGGTTTAACTCATGGTCGGCACATCGTGCTCGCTAGACTCGAGAGATGTCAAGACGGCGGGATGGGGAGAGGCCGACCCTTCGGGAGGTCGCCGAACGAGCGGGGGTTTCGCGAGGGCTGGCGTCACTGGCCTTGCGCGGGGTGTCCGGGCCGAGCGAGAAGACCCGGGAACACGTGCTGGCGATCGCCGAGCAGCTTGGCTACCGGCCGAACTCCGCGGCTCGCGCGCTGGCTCTTGAACGCTCTCATCTCATCGGCGTCACCTATCACCTGCGGCGGCCGTTCGACAGCGATCTCGTCGAGGAGCTGTACGATGCCGCAGGCAAAGCCGGATACGAACTGCTGCTCAGCGGGATCACTGCATCTCGACCACTGCGACGAGCGGTCGAGACTCTAGTGGACGGTCGCTGCGCCGGACTCGTCTTGCTCGGTGTCGACACCGAGGAGAGCTGGCTGGGCACCACGGAGGCGATGCTCCCTACCGTGGTCATCGGCCGGTCCGACGGGCGGACGTCGGCGGACGTCGTGCGCACCGCCGGAGACGCGGGTGTCCGGCTGGCCGTGGAACACCTGATCGAACTAGGGCATCGCCGGATCGTGCACGTGGACGGCGGCGACAGCCCCAGCGCGGTGGAGCGACGCGATGCATACAACGCGACCATGGCGGAGAATCGGCGTGCAGCCAGGACAATTCCTGGCGGTGCCGGGGAATCCGACGGTGCCGCCGCTGCCGCGCAGCTGCTCCGGCGCGGTTCGGGGAAATTGCCGACCGCGATCGTGGCTTACAACGACAGCTGCGCAATCGGCCTCATGGAAGAGTTCCGCAGGGCGGGGGTCACGGTGCCGGGGCAAGTGTCGGTGGTCGGATACGACAACAGCCTTCCGGCCCAGCTCGATCATCTGTCCCTGACCACTGTGGCACAAGACACCGCGTTGCTCGCCGAGTTGACGGTGCAGCGGCTCGTCAGCCGTTTTGAGGGCGACCTCGCGAAGCCTGCTGAGTCGACGCTGCCGCCGAAGCTGGTCGTCCGCGCGACGACCGGCCCGCCCCGCGCCGCCTAACCGCACGACCTCTGTGCCTGCCCAGCCGCCCGGAGCCGGGCAGGCACAGAGGATCCCCGTCAGTCGAAGTAGAGGCCGCCGTTGATGTTCACGACCTCGCCGGTGACGGAGCCTGCAATGTCCGAAGCGAGGAACACCGCAAGCCCGGCGACTTGCTCCGGGGTGGTGAACGCTCCGGTGGGAAGCTTGGCCAGAAGTTCGGCACGCCGCTGCGGGCTGTGCGCGGAGCGCAGCAGCTCAGTGTCGACGATCCCGGGCGCGATCGCGTTGGCGGTGATGCCGCGCGAGCCGTGTTCGACGGCGAGGTTCCGGGTCAGGCCCAGCAGCCCGGCTTTCGATGCGGCATAAGAAGCGTTGTCCCCGTAGATCGGTGACGACTTCGCCGCGAACGAGGCGATCGAGACAATGCGGCCCCAACCTGCTTCGCGCATGCCAGGCAGTGCGTGTTTGGCACACAAGAAAGCGGCGGTGAGGTTCACGGCGAGGACCTCGTCCCACATCTTCCTGGCCGTTTCGGTGGTCGCCGCCGGACGGCTGATGCCCGCGTTGTTGACCAGGATGTCGATGCGCCCGACTGCGCCGAAGGCACTGGCGATCCGCTCTTCGCTGATGACGTCGAGGACAAGAGCTTGAACGTCACTGCCGGAACGGGCGGCCAGCGATTCGGCGCAGTCCGCGGCTCCCGCAACGTCTACGACGATCACTCGTGCCCCGGTGTTCGCGAACGCTTCGGCAATCGCCGCGCCGATCCCGCGTGCACCTCCGGTGACTAGCGCCGTCCGTCCGGCGTTCGTGATCCGCATGGCGTCCCTTCCGGTAGACCTTCCTTCCCCGCACGCGGATCTCACTGCCGGATCCAGAACTCGATCGACAGCGGCGGCACGGTCAGGGTCAGCTTCGGGCCGGTCTTCGGGGCGAGGGACACGTCATGCGTGGCCGGGCCGAACCGGTGACCTTCGAACGCCCCGTTCGCCTGGGTGTCGACGGTGAAGGTGTAGGTGCTGGTCGACCGGTTGGTGACGGCGAAGACCGGCTTGCCCTGCGGGGTCTTCCACGCCATGATCCGTTGGTCGGACTGGACCGCGGATTCGTCGACGCCGTAGCGGACCGAGTTCCACGGCAGGTACTTCACGAACCCGGACACGGCGTTCCAGTTGCGCGGGTTGAAGGTCCAGTGCCCGGCGGGCAGGTCCGGGAAGTGGCTGAAGTCGGTGTCCGACGGCGGCCGCCAGAAACCGAGGCCGTAGTTTTCCGATTCCGAGTTCGTGGTCGGTTTGAGGGCGTGCAGCCAGAACCAGGTGGGCGAGTTCTGGAACGTCATCCAGTTCATGATCGAGTGCGCGGTGTTGAGGCACCGCCAGTCGCTCATGGCGCCGCTCAGGTATTCGAACTCGTTGTTGAACACCGGGCGGCCGAGCGCGCCGGAGGTGTAGTCGCCGGTGATCTGTTCGTTGGCATTCGTGCCGATCCGGTGATAGGTCCAGGCGTCCACATAGGACAGCGCGGTGGGGTCGCCCTTCAGCGCCGTGCCCCAGGTGCCGCCCCAGCCGTCGAGGCTGTTGGCGTGGATCAGCGCGTGCGGGTACTTCGCGCGGATCTTCGGGGCGACCGCGGCGAAGGTCTGGCGGTACTGCTCGGCGGTGTACTGGCAGGAGGAGTAGTCGCTGGCCACGTTCGGTTCGTTTTGCAGGCCCCACATCGACACGGGGACGCCCTGCGAGGTCAGGTAGTCCAGGTCCCCGACCATCGCGTCGCCGAGGGCGGCGAGATCGGCCGGGGCGAAGGATTTCAGGCTGCCGCGGATGAAGGAGTCGTTCGACTTCCAGCCGGGCGCGGGCGACCAGTACTCGGCGGAGATGCCTTCGATTCCGGCCTCGCGGATCATCTCGGCCAGCAAGGCGGTCTGGCCCGGCCATCGGCCGCGCAGGTGCTTGCCGGTCGAGTCGGTGCCGCGGTAGTAGAGGCCCAGCGCGAGGCGGCAGTAGCGGAAGCCGCGGTCGTCGCGGATCTTGAGCATCTGCTGGTAGAACCGGGTTCGCTCGGAATCGGTGAGGTCGTAGGGAACGCTGCTGTAGCTGGACGGCAGGCCGTTGTTGCCGGAGCCGATGGAATCGGACTGGATTTCGAAGCCCAGTCCCAGGATCGTCTGCTTGGCGGCCTGGTCGAACCGGATCGCATAGCTGCCCGAGGTCGCGGCTTCGGCCCATTTGGGCAGGAACAGCGTGGTGGTGGCGATGCCGGCGGCGGCCGCGCCGCGCAGCAGTGCGCGGCGGTCGAACGTGGACATGTCAGAACCTCGCGATCGTGTAGTGGTCGACGACGGCGTCGTCGAGTTCGATGCCGAGGCCGGGGCCCTGGGGGACGGTCAGGGCCCCGTCCCGGAACTCGGGCGGGTTGACCAGGATGCGTTCGCGGATCGGATTGGGCAGGCGGTTGTACTCGTAGGTGCGCAGGTTCGGGACTGCCGCGCACAGCTGCAGCGCGGCGGCGAGGCTGATCCCGGAGCCGACGCCGTGCGGGGCGATGTCGACGTGGAACGCCGAGGCAAGCGCGGCGATCCGCATCGCCTCGGTGATCCCGCCGCAGCGGGCGACGTTGGGCATGAACACGTCGATGGCCCCGGCGACCAGCGAGTCGCGCAGGTCGAAGCGGGTGAAATGGGTTTCGCCGTTGACGATCGTCAGCCCGGTGCGGCGGCGCAGCTCGGCGAGGTTGACGAGGTCGTCGACCTGCAGCGGCTCCTCGAACCAGCTGATCCCGAGATCGCGCAGGACCGCGCCGACGCGGGTGGCCTCGTCGAGGTCGTAGGCACAGTTGACGTCGGTGAGGATCTCGACGTCCTCCCCCACCTCTTCCCGCACCGCCGTGAGGTGCGCGCGGTCGGTCCGCGCGCCGCGGCCGATTTTCACTTTCAGCGCCCGGAATCCGGTCTCGACGTACTGCCGGGCGTGCTCGGCTGAGGCTTCCGGGTCGGCGTGCAGCGCGACCGGGCTGGCGTAGCAGTCGATGCGGTCGCGGATCGGGCCGCCGAGGAGGCGGTGCACCGGCTGCCCGGCCAGTTTGCCGCGCAGGTCCCACAACGCCAGGTCGATGCCGGCGATGGCTTCGAGGTAGAAGCCGCGGTTGTGCCCGCCCGCGGCCTGGCCTTGGAACAGCCGTTCCCACACCGCCGTGCCGGCGAGGGCGTCCTGGCCGAGCAGCAGCGGGGCGAGCACCGAGGACACCACGGTGGCGGTGACTTCGGGCGCGGGGAGGCCGTAGCACTCCCCGATGCCGACGGTGCCGTCTTCCGCGTGGACCTTGACGATCGTGGCGTACTGGCCGCGGCGCGGCAGCACGTGGTGGCTGGCGGCGGGGAGCCGCAGCCAGGACGGGACATCCTCGGGCGAATCGTAGAGGTCGTCGAAACTGGCCGACAGCGCAAGCGCTTCGATCTTGGCGATGGGCAGGGTCATCCCAGTGCTCCCAGTGGTTTTCCGGCGGATCAGGCGGCGTGCTCGTACAGGTCCCGGTTCGCGGTCTCGCGACCGGTGAACACGGCGAGCACGGTGAGCAGGCAGCCGGCGATGACGAAGAGGGCGACGAAACTGATCGAGCCGGTCGCGGCGAGGATCGCGGTGCCGATGAGCGGGGCGGTGCCGCCGAAGATCGCGCCGCCGAACTCGCGCCCGACGCTCACGCCGGAGTAGCGGACCTTCGCGTCGAACTGCTCGGCCACCAGCGCGGCCTGCGGGCCGAACACCATATCCTTGCACACCGGGATCGCCAGCACCATCGCCAGGAACACCAGCGGCGTGCTCTTCGTCTCCAGCAGCGCGAAGAACGGGAAGGCGTAGGCGATCGTGAGCGCCAGGCCGATCGTCACCATGACGCGGCGGCCGATCTTGTCCGAAAGCCAGCCCCAGAACGGGATCGCGACGATCTCCAGCGCCGACGCGAACGCGATCGCCCACAGCATGGTGCTCTTGGACAGCTTCAGCGTTCCCGTCGCGTAGGACAGCGCGAACGCCTGGATCAGATAGCCCCAGACGAACCCGGAAATCGTGATCCCCATGGTGCGCAGCACCGCACCGGGCTGGCGGCGCAGCGTGACCAGCAACGGGAACCGGGCGACCTCGCCGCGTTCGGCGAGGTCGGCGAACACCGGCGTCTCCTTGATCCCGGTGCGCACCCACACGCCGAACACGACCAGCCCGATGCTGAGCAGGAACGGGATCCGCCAGCCCCACGCGGTGAACGCGGCCTCGGGCAGCAGCGAGACCGCGCCGAAAACGGCGCTCGCGAGGACGAATCCCGCGCCGGTGCCCATCGCCGGGATCGCGCCGTACAGACCGCGTTTGCCCGGCGGGGCGTTCTCGACGGTCAGTAGGGTGGCTCCGGCGAATTCGCCGCCGACCGCGATCCCCTGGCACACCCGCAGCACGATGAGCAGGATCGGCGCCCACACCCCGGCCGCGGCGTGCGTGGGCAGCACGCCGATCAGGGTCGTGCAGACGCCCATCGCGAGCATCGTGACGAGCAGGACCTGCTTGCGGCCGAGCCGGTCGCCGAGGTGTCCGAAGAGGACGCCGCCGATCGGGCGGGCGGCGAAGCCGACGGCGAAGGTGGCGAACGAGGCCAGGGTGCCGCCGACCGAACTGGACGCGAAGAACAGCGGCCCGAAGATCAGGGCGGAGGCCAGGCCGTAGAGGTTGAAGTCGTACCACTCCATGACGGTGCCGACGGTGCCCGCCACCATCGTCCGCCGGTCCACTGTGGACTCCTTCCGCACCGCGGGGCCGTGCTCGGCCGCCAGCGCCGGGTCAATCATGGCGTCACCACCTCATTGGGGTCTTGGATGGTATGAAAGTAGACGATATACGAAATGAACTCAAGGGCTGCGGCCAAGATCTTTGCCTGGGCCCTGCCGAGACTGTCGGTGCAGGTCAGACGCTCAGGGAGCACACCTCAGCCGGTGTCGCGCCGACCGCGCACCGACGCCGCAGAATCGCTCCGGCCACCGGATCGGGTTCATCCATCCGGTACCGCGCGGTGGTCGCGTAGAGGTGTCCGTCGCCGAACGCGACACTCGTCGGCTGCAGGGTCGGCGTCCGCACGCGCCGCACCAGCACGCCACGCGGCGAGTAGCGGTGCAGTTCCCCCGCGCCCCAGACCGCGACCCACAGGTGCGCCTCGTCGTCGACGGCGAGCCCGTCCGGCCGGCCTTCACTGGTGCGCCACCGGGCGAACACTCGCGACCGGCCGAGCGCGCCGGTGCACGGATCGACCTCGAAGCAGCGCACCGTCCGCTGCGCGCTGTCGGCGAGGTACATCCGCGTGCCGCACGCGGTGAAGGCCGGTCCGTTCGGCACGCCGAGCCCGTCGAGCGCCCGGTGCACGGAGCCGTCGGGATCGACGCGGTACAAGGAGCCTTCGCCGACCGCGCCGTCGTCGGCCATGCTTCCCGCCCAGAATCGCCCGGACGGATCGCACACCGCGTCGTTCATGCGGATCCGCACGCCCGGCCTGCCGACGTCGGCCAGCCATCGCGGGGCGCCGTCGCGCACGACGGCTATTCCGGTGCCCGCCGCGATGATCCAGCCGCCGCCCTCGACCGGCGCGACCGCGCCGAGCGGCATCTCTAGCGACAGCAGCCGCCGCGGCCGTTCGGCTCCGCCGTAAAGGACCCCGGCGTGCAGATCGGTGAACAGCAAGCGGCTCTGGTGCCAGCGGGCACCTTCGGCGAGTTCGTACCGGCTGTCGCCGAGAACCTCCCAGCCGTTCATCTCAGCGCACCGCCGTTCCCGGCGCGAGAGCGAGCAGCCCCAGTTCGTCGCGAGTCGGCGACCCTTCCCAATCGCCCGCGCTCGCGACCGCGAACGCGCCCATGGTCACCGCGCGCCGCACCCGGCGCTCGACCGGTTCGCCGTCGAGCAGCCCGGACAGATACCCCGCGACGAACGCGTCGCCGGCGCCGACCGGATGCACCGCCGGCACCTCGACCGCACCGGCGCTGACCGAACCGTCCACAGTGAACACTTCCGCCCCGCGTTCGGCCCGTTTGACCACGATCTCGCGGGTCCCGTTGTCCAGCAGGTATTTCACCTGCTCGCGTTCGGAGCCGCCGGGTGCGACGATGGCGAGTTCGTCCTCCGAGGCCACCAGAACGGTCGCTCTCCGCGCGAGCGGCCGCAGTACCGCCGCGGCCTGCTCGCCGGTCCACAGTTTGGCGCGATGATTGACGTCGAGACAGACGACCGGAGCCTCGCACGCCACCTCGACGGCCGCCCGCGGACCGTCGCCCAATGCCGCGGTGATCCCGGTGACGTGCACGACGCGCGGTCCTTCGGCCAGCGCCGCCTCGACGTGCGCCGGGGTCAGCCGGGAGCCGGCGGAGCCGTCGCGGTAGTAGGAGACGCGGACGACGTCGGCGACCCGCGGCTCGAAGACGATGAGCCCGGTCGGGCCCTCCGCGGTGCGCGCGGCATGGGTCAGGTCGACGCCTTCGGCACGCAAGGTGCGCTCGACCAGCACGCCGAACTCGTCCTGCCCGGTCAGTCCCGCCCAGGCCGCGGTGTGCCCGAGCCGCGCGAGACCGATGGCGACGTTGCTTTCCGAGCCGGCGATCGACAGCCGCAGACCGCCGCCCAGCCGCAGCGGTCCGGTCGCGCTCAACGCGGCCATGGTCTCGCCGAAAGTCAGGACATCAGCCATCACGCAGCCTCCGCCACAGCCCGGAACTCGGCCGCCTTCGCCGCGAGCCCGGCGGCCCGGGTCAGCGGACCACCCACGCCGACCGCGAGAGCACCGGCCGCGAGATACTCCCGCGCCGCCGCGACGTCCACTCCCCCGACCGGAACGAACGGCACGTCGGGAAACGGATCGCGCAGGGCACGCAACTGCGCCGGTCCCCCAGCCGGGAACAACTTGACCGCCGTGGCACCGGCGTCGCGCGCGGCGATGACCTCCGACGGCGTGAGCGCGCCCGCCAGCACTGGCACGCCCAGACGGCGGCACTCGTCGAGCGCGTCGGAGAACCCCGGCGTCACGACGAACTCCGCACCCGCCGCGACCGCGTCGCGAACGTCCGCGACCGAGCAGACGGTGCCCACGCCGAGCCGCAGATTCCCGATCTCGCCGGCCTTTTCCACGACCGCCAATGCATCAGCGCCGGTCAGGGACACCTCGATCAGCCGCACCCCGGCCTCGGCCAGCGTGCGCACGGTCGCCAGCGCCCGGCCGGGGTCGGGATCGCGCACGATCGCCAGCAACCGCCGAGCGCGGAGTTCGGACAGAAGCTCGTCACCGTGCACAATGCCTCCAGTTGCCGCAATTTAGTAGATCGTATACTTTTCGGGAGTGTACATACCCGGCCGCGAGGTGACGAGACCATGACGAGAACAGCGCTGATCACAGGTGCCGCGGGCGGGATCGGCCGCGCGGTCGCGACCCGGTTCGCCGCCGACGGCCACCAGGTCGCCGGCGTCGACCTCGCCGACCCCGAACTGCCCGGAGTCCGGTACCAGCGGGCCGACGTCACCGACGAGCAACAGGTGCGAGCGGCGGTGCGAGCGACAACGGAAGAGTTCGGCGGACTGGACATCCTCGTCGCCTGCGCGGGCGTCACCCGGGGCGCCCCGCTGCACGAGACCACCGCCGAACAGTGGGACGCGGTGCTGATCGCGAACCTCACCTCGGTGTTCCTCTGCGTGCGAGCGGCGTTGCCGGCCCTGATGGCCCGCGGCGGGTCAGTCGTCGCGATCGGCTCGGTGCTGCACCAGACCGCGGCACCCGGCCTGCCCGCGTACGCGGCGGCGAAAGGGGCGATCGCCGCGTTGTTCCGCCAGCTCGCCGTCGACTACGGCCGCTACGGCATCACGTTCGTCACCGTCTCCCCCGGATGGATCCGCACGCCCGCCACCGAATCCAGGCTGACGCACGACACCGACCTCGACCGGCTCCGGGAAAGCACCCCGCTGCGCACGCTCGGCACGCCCGAGGAAATCGCCGCCGCCGTGGCCTACGCGGCCGCACCGGACGCCGCGCTGCTCACCGGCAGCGAACTCGTCCTCGACGGCGGCGCGTCGATCACCAGCCCGGCCAGCCTGCTCCGGGACGGCCACCGCGAGCGGCTCGGGCTGCCGCCGCTAACCCCGTGAAACCTCATGCCCCGCTTGGGAAATGATGTGCGCCTCGGCGGCCTCGGCGGCCGCCGAGGAATCTCCCGCGCGCAACGCCTCGACGATCGCGTCGTGCTCCGCGATCACCGACTCCCAGTTCTGCTCGCCCGCGGGCTCGACAATCCGGTAGCGCCGCACGGTCAACAGCAGCTGTTCGGTCAAATCGGCCAGGATCCGGTACCCGCTCGCCTCGGCCAGCCGCCGGTGGAACTCCGAATTCAGCTCCGCCAGCCGCCCCGTGTCGCCGGTGCGCAGGCTCGCGCGCATCCTCTTCTGCGTCTCCTCGAGATCGCGCAGCAACGCGTCGCTGACCTGCTCGGCGGCGAGGCGGCCGACCAGGCCCTCGATCGCCCCGCGAGCCAGGAAAACCCCGCGCATCTCGGTCTGGTCCACCTGCGCGACCACGACGCCGGAATGCACCCGGGAATCCAGGAGGCCGTCCGCTTCCAGTCGCTTCACCGCTTCGCGGATCGGGATCTTGCTGACGCCCAGCGTGCGCGCGAGCTCGTCCATGTTGATCCGGTCTCCCGGCCGCAAGGCCCCGCTGACGATCCCTTCCCGCAGGTTGTCGTAGACGAGATCAGCCTTGCTCTTCACCGCGGGAAGCCGAGCCGCCCACTCTTTCCGCACCATCCGTTCATCGTATGCGATATCCGGTTCGGGTGGTGCGAACCTGGACTCGGCATTGATCGAAGCGCTGCAGCGAAATGGCCGGGCCACGATTCAAGAACTCGCCGACGCGACGGGACGCCAGCGCGGCACGGTCGCCGCCCGGCTGCAGAAACTCCTCGACGGCGGAGGCCTGCGCGTGGTGGCCGCGACGGATCCGACCCTGCTCGGCCAGGACGTCGTCGCGCACATCTCGATCGCGGTGACCGGCCCGATAGAGCGCGTGGTCGCCGGGCTGACGGCCCGGAGCGAGGCGGTGTTCGTGTCGGCGGTCAGCGGGTCCTACGCACTGGTCGCGGAGGTCAGGGTCGGCACGACCCGCGAACTGCACGAACTGCTGGGACAGCTGCGCGACGACGCCCGGGTGGACACGATCGACACCTTGGTCTACACCGAGATCCTCAAAGGACGGTTCGCCGTGCGGCGGACCGGGGACGTCGAGGTGGACGAACTCGACCGCAGGCTGATCGCGCTGCTGCTGGCCGAGCCGAGGGCTTCTTACCGGACGCTCGGCAAAGAAGTCAGCCTCTCGCCGTCGGCGACGGGGCCAGCGCGTGCGCAGGCTGATCGAGCAGCAGGTCGTCACCGTGAGCGCCATCGCGGCGCGGGCCGCCGAAGGGCGGCAGCTGGCGGTGGGGGTCGGGCTCAATCTGTCCGGGGCTGCGGCCGAGGTGCACGAGCAGATCCGGGCGATGCCCGCCGTCGAGTTCGCGGCGGCGACCGTCGGGCGGTTCGACCTGGTCGCCACCGTCGATTCGCACCGGTCGAACAGCCTGCTGGCCGACCTCGAGCGCATCCGGGCGCTGCCCGGCGTCCGCCGGGCCACCACCTGGCTGCACCTGGACGTGGTGAAGGAGGACTACAGCCGCAAGCACTGGGGCCTCGCCGAGTGAACAGGCGAGGCCCCAGGCGCGGGACCGTTCCGGATCAGTCCCGGTAGTCCGGGCAGGTCCGGTCCAGCATCCGCAGCAACGCGGCCCACGCGAGTTCGAGGGCATCGTGATCCACGAAATCCGAATCGGCCTCGCCGGCCAGCTGGCGAGCGGTGTACTCGGCGAGCTCGCCGGACGGCAGGACCAGGTTCGCCTCGCCCGCCGCCTGCGCGGCGACCTGGATCTCGCACGCGCGATTCAGGTAGTGCATCCGGAGATACGCTTGTTTGGCGCTTTCGCCGACGGTCAGCAGGCCGTGGTTGCGCAGGATCATCGCCGGGTGCTCGCCGAGGTCCGCGACCAGTCGCCGCTGTTCGTCGAGGTTCAGCGCGACGCCTTCGTAATCGTGATAAGCGACCCGGTTGTAAAACTCCATGGAGATCTGGTTCAGCGGAAGCAGTCCGTTCCGCTGGGCGGCCACCGCGCACCCCGCTTTCGTGTGGGTGTGCAGCACGCAATACGCGTCCGAACGGGCCGCGTGAATCGCGCTGTGGATGACGAACCCGGCCGGATTCACCAGATATTCGGTCGGCTCGACCGGCTGTCCGGAAAGATCGATCTTGACCAGATTCGACGCGGTGATCTCCTCGAACAACAGGCCGTACGGGTTGATCAGGAAATGATGGTCGGGCCCGGGCAGCCGCATCGAAATATGCGTGAAGACCAGGTCGGTCATCTGAAAGTGCGCGACCAGCCGGTAGACGGCGGCGAGTTCACGGCGCAACTGCAGTTCGACCGCGGCGCTGTCGTCGGCAGCCTCCGCCTCGAGACCTGTCGCCTGCGTCAGTGCGTCGGTCATGTATTCGTTCCCTTCTTTCTCTGCGGGCCTTGGTCCCCGGCGCCGGACGGGATCGCCACGGGGGTCAGAGGGGCGCCGTTTCGCCACCACGAGATGACGTTCTCGGCGGGCTTGCACACATACGCCTGGCGTGAGCGATCGGAGAGAAAGGCGCTGTGCGGGGAGAGCAGCAGCCGCGGATGACTGCGCAGCGGGTCCTGCGCGCCGGGCGGCTCGATCGGGAAGACGTCCAGCGCCGCCCCGGCCAGCCTGCCGCTGTCCAGCGCGGCGAGCAGCGCGGCCGGTTCGATCAGCGCGCCCCGCGCCACGTTCACCAGCAGGCTTCCCCGCCGGAAGCGCGCCAGCAGGGCGGAATCGACCAGTTCCCGGGTCTCCCCGGTGAGCGGCAGGTGCAGCGAGACCACGTCCGCCCCGGCGACGAGTTCCTCGACGGTGGCGGCCCTGCCGATCCAGGCGGGCCACGCCGAGGGGCCGACGTAGGGGTCGTATCCGGTCACCGTGCCGAAAACCGGGGCGGCGATCCGGGCGAACTCCCCTGCGATCCGGCCGAGCCCGACCAGCCCGAGGGTCAGTTCGCCGACCCGGCGGGGCGCGGGGCCGCTGTCCGCGAACTCCGCGCTCCACCCTCCGCCGCGGACCACGGCGTCGGCATCGGGCAGCCTTCGCAGCAATGCCAGAGCGGCGGCCAGCGCGTGCACCGCGACGTCCTCGGTCGCCAAGCCGAGGTTGTTGGCGACCCACAGGCCCCGGTCCCGGGCCGCACCGAGGTCGACCATGTCGGTTCCGGCCGACATGGTCGCGACGATTTTCAAGCCGGGGACCCGGTCCATTAGGTCGGCGCTGATCGTCGCGTACCCGACGATCAGCGCCGTGGCGTCGTGCGCCGCCGCAGCTATCCGGCCCGGGTCGCGGGTGTCGGCGACCCGGACCTCGAACCCGTTCGAGGTCAGCAGCTCGACGCCGGGTGCGGGATCGAGCTCCCCCGGGTCGACGAACACGGCCACCGGTCGCCGCATGACACCACCTCTTACTGGACGATTGATTCGTTCGTTGTACCACGTCTCTTTAGTCGAATCAATCTAGGTTGCGCCGTAGCGGTATACATTCGTCAGATCAACGGTGAGTGTGTCGCTGTGCGTCCGCAGTCCCGGCCCTGGCGCGTCCGATCGGCGGGCAGTCACGGCCTGCCCGCGCCAGGCGCCTAAGATCGGCCGCCGGAGGTGGAAGTCATCGAGCGAACGCCCCCCGGCGAGCCGGACGCAGTGCCGGACGACCTCGATCGGGAGATCATCGGAGAACTGCAGCGGGACGGACGGATCTCGTTCGAACAACTCGGAGCCGCGGTCGGGCTTTCCCGGCCCGCGGTCAGCGCCCGCGTCGCACGGCTGCAGCGCACCGGAGTGATCGACATCGTCGCGGTGGTCCATCCCGAGGTACGCGGCTTGACCGCTTCAGCGCATCTTTTCGTCGAGGTCAACGCCGATGCCGCGGCGGCGGCCGCGGCGATCGCCGCGATGCCCCAGGCGCCGTTCGTGACCGTCACCGCGGGCAGGCACGCGGTGATGGCGGAAGTGCGGGTCGCCGGACCTGCCGAGCTCGAAGCCGTAATCGGCGAGATTCGCGGCCTGCCGGAGGTGGCCAGGCTCGAACTGCTGACCGGCGTCCGGCGGCTGAAACATCCGCACCTGCCCGCCGCGCAGGCTTCGCTGCCCGCTCTGGACGAAGCGGACCGCAGGATGCTGGCGGTCCTGGAACGGGCCGGCCGGGCGTCCTTCGCCGAACTGGGACAGAACGCGGGGCTCTCCCCCGCCGCGGCGCGGACCCGCACGCTGCGGATGATCGACGCCGGAGTGCTGCGCGTCCCGGCGATCGTGCGCCCGCAGGCGCTCGGGCTGGACGTGTTGTGCGGATTCGCGGTCCAGCTGGACAGCGAGCGGCGGGCCGTGGAGGAGGCGCTGGTCGCCGACCCGGCGGTGACCTTCCTGTCGGCGTGCCTCGGCAGAGCCGATCTGGTCGGCACCCTGGCCACGGATTCGCTGTCGGCGCTGAGACTGGCCCTGGACACGGTCCGGGGCATGCCGGGCGTGGTCGCGGTGGAAAGCTGGCTGCACCTCGACGTCGTCAAGGAACGCTACGACGCCGACCTTCCCGGCATGAGCCTGCTCGAACCGGGAAGGCCTGCCGCGGCCGGTGTTCAGGCGCGGTGAGCACTCCCCGGGGCGCTTACGCCCCGGGCGTTCCTCAGCGCTGGTGCACGATCCGCCCGTCCAGCACCGTGGTCGTCACGCGCACGTCGCCGAACTTCTCCGGGCGGGTCTGTTCGAGGTCCGCGTCGAGCACCACAATGTCGCCGAGTTTCCCCGGCGTCAGCGAGCCGATCCGGTCTTCCATGCCGAGGGTGTACGCCGCGTCGAGCGTGTGCGCGCGCAGCGCCTCGTGCAGCGAAACCGCTTGTTCCGCACCGATGTCGGCACCCTCGCGGGTCTGGCGCAGCATCGCGTTCGCGATGGTGTGCAGCGGTTTGAACGACGAGACGAACGAATCGCTCGACAGTGCCGGGCGCAGTCCGGCGTCGAGTTCCTCGCGGATCGGCTGGAGCCGGTGCGCGCGGTCGCCGAGGCGGCGCAGGAAGTCTCCCCCGCTGTCATGCAGGAAGTTCGGCTGGTTCACCGGGATCACGCCGAGGCCGGCGAACCGGCGGACGTGCTCGCGGGTCGGGTAGCCGCAGTGCTCGACCCGGGGGCGGAAGTCGTCGCCGTACGCGCGGGAACCGGCTTCGATCGCCTGAAGCGTGTTCTCCATCGCCAGGTCGCCCTGGGTGTGGATGGCCACGCGCCATCCGGCCCGTGCGGCGCGTCCGACGAGCGTGGTGAGCTCCTCGGCGGGCCAGTAGAGGCTGCCGGTGAGCTCTCCGTGTTCGCCGTAGGGCTCGCTGAAGACCGCGGTGCCGCCGATGAGCGTGCCGTCGGAGTAGAACTTCATCGCGCCGAGGCTCAGCCAGTCGTCGCCGAACAGATCGCCGAGGCCGACCGCGGCGAGGGCGTCGAGCTGGTGCGACAACGGCATCGCGACGGTGCGCACCGGGAGCCGCCCGGCCGCGCGGGCCGCCCGGTACACGCGCAGTTCGCGCGCCGACACCTGCGGGTCGGCGATGGTCGTCAATCCGGCTTCGACGTAGCGCTTGCCCGCGTCGTCAAGCCAGGAGGACAGCTGTTCGAACGGCAGGTCGGTATGGAAATTCGGGCCGTGGCAGCCGATTTCGACCGCGACCGGCAGCAGCTGCTGCATCGCGGAGTCCAGCACCATGCCGGTCAGCCGCCCGGCCGCGTCTCGGACGAACGTGCCGCCCGCCGGGTCGGCGACGGCGTTGCCGATCCCCCGCCACTGCAACGCCGCGGAGTTGACGACGGCGTGGTGGCCCGAGACGTGGTAGATGATCACCGGGTGCTCGGTGGTCGCCTCGTCGAGCCGGTGCCGGGTCGGGCGGCCTTCCCGGTATTTCGCGTCGTCCATGCCGAACGCGCGGATCCACTGTCCGGCCGGCGTGCGCGCGGCGGCCTTCGCGACCATCTCGACCAGGTCGTCCACAGTGGACACCGCGGGGTAGCTGGCGTCCTCCGCGGCGAGGGATTCCGCCGTGGAGAGCAGGTGGTTGTGCGGGTCCACGAAGCCGGGCAGCACGGTCGCGCCGCGCGCGTCCACGCGCTCCGCCTGCAGTGTGGCCTGCGCCAGCGCCTCGGCGCCGAGGGCGGCGACGCGGCCGTCGCGGACGAGGACCGCGTCGGTCTCGGCGAGGTCCGGGTCCATGGTCAGGACTCGGGCATGGTGGATAAGGACGTCAGCCACGGGCGATCTCCGTTCGGTTGGGCTGGGGGACGTCGTCGGACAGCTGCGGCGCACCGCGCAGGCAGGCGATGCTGACCAGGCACAGCACGACGAGCAGGACGATCACCGGTGCCACGCCGCCGAACCCGGCGACGAGCGCGGTGCAGACCAGCGGCGAGAATCCGCCGAAGACGGCGCCGGCGACCTGATAGGACAGCGAAATGCTGGTGTAGCGGGCGCGAGCGGGGAACATCTGCGCGAGGATCGCCGCGATCGGCCCGTAGGTGGCGGCCATCACGAGCCGCATCAGCGACAGCATCAGGAAAATCAGCCCGGCGCTGCCGCTGCCCATCACCAGGAACTGCGGCGCGGCCAGCGCCGCGACGCCGATCAGCCCGGCGATCACGACGCGCCGCCCGCCGACGCGGTCGCCGAGCCAGGCGACGCCGACGGTCGCGAGGAGTTCCACGAAGGACCCGATGCTCAGCCCGGTCAGCACGGTTTCTTCGCTCACGTGCAGATCGGTCGTGGAGTAGCCGAGCAGGAAGGTGGTCACGATGTAGTAGCCGCCGACGGCCACCGGCAACGCGCCGATCCCGCGCAGGATCTGCCGCCACGACGTGCGCAGCGCGAGCCGCACCGGCAGTTCGGCGACCGGTTCCGCCTGCTCGAACACCGGGGATTCCTCGACTTTCAGGCGGATCACCAGCCCGACGGCCACGAGCACCGCCGACAGCAGGAACGGAATGCGCCAGCCGCCCGCGGCGAGCGCCCCGTCGCCCTGCCCGGCGAGCAGGCCGAACAGTCCCGACGCGAGCAGCGCCCCGGCGGGATTCCCGAGTTGTGCGAACGAGCCGTAGAACGTCTTGCGCCCGGCGGGCGCGTGCTCGACGGCCATCAGAACCGCGCCGCCCCATTCGCCGCCGACCGCGAGCCCTTGGGCGAACCGGAGCACGACGAGCAGCAGCGGCGCGAGCACCCCGGCGGTGGCGTAGGCGGGCAGCAGACCGGTCGCGAACGTGGCGGTCCCCATGATCAGCAGCGTCGTCACGAGCGCCGCCTTGCGTCCCACGCGGTCGCCGAAATGCCCGAACACGATGCCGCCGAGCGGGCGGGCGAGGAACCCGACCGCGTAGGTCGCGAACGACGCCATCAGCCCGACCAGCGGGCTGGTGCCCTCGGGGAAGAACAGCTTGCCGAACACGAGGCTCGCGGCCGTCGAGTAGGCGTAGAAGTCGTACCACTCGATGGTCGTCCCGACGAACGCCGCGGCGGCCGCGCGGCGGGCGCTCGAGGAGGATGCGGTCATGGGGGCTCCCACTGCTCCGGGGGATCGGTTCGGACCACGCTAACCGCGGGACGGGCCGGAACCCGCTGTACGATGTGTCCTTCGCTGAAGATCGTTTTGTGCGGACCGCACTGGGAGGGCGCTGTGCTGACCGTGGCCGACGTGCTCCGGTTCGAGGGCCTTGAGCTGGGCTTGCTCGCCGGACGGGCCGGGCTGGGCCGGGAAGTGTCGTGGGCGCACGCGATCGAGGTCGCCGACCCAGTCCCGTGGCTGCGCGGCGGCGAGCTGGTGCTGACGATCGGCCTCGGGCTGCCCGCGGACGAGCCGGGACGGCGGGCGTACGTGCGGCGACTGGCCGAGGCGGGCGCGGCCGGGCTCGGCTTCGCCGCCGAGGTGCTCGACGCGTTGCCGCCGGAAGTGCTCGACGAAGCCGAGGCGCGCGAACTGCCGGTGGTGGGCGTGCTGGGGACGACGCCGTTCATCGCGGTCAGCCAAGCCGTCGCGCACTGGCACGCGCAGGCGGCGCTGCGCGCGGAACGGCACGCGATCACCGTGCAGGAATCGATCGCGCGAGCGGCGCTGCGCTCCGGCGACCGCGGGATCCTGGCCGAACTGGCCAAGGGGGTCGGCGGCGAAGCGCTGCTGCTGGACGTCGAAGGCAGGCTTCGCGCAGCGCATCCGGCGGGCGAGCGTTCGTGGCACGGTCGAGCGCGCGACCTGGTCGCTGGTATCGCCGGGCCGGCGCAGGCCGCGGGTGCGGAAGAGGACGGCGGCCGGTATCTGGTCGTGCACAGCATTGGGCTGTCCGGGCATCCGCGCGGCTGGCTGGCCGTCGAGTGCCCGGCAGGCGATCCCGCGCATCAGCGGCTGCTGGTCAGCCACGCGGCGGTGCTGCTGGGCATGACCTTGCTGGGCATCCGCGCGCTCCGCCGCACCTTGCACGAACAGCGGGCGCGGTTGCTTCCCGCGGGCGCGGAGCCGGACGGGTCGCTGTTGCCGGAGCCGCCGTTCGAGGTCGCGGTCTTCGCACTGGCCGTCGCCGATCCGCTCGCCGCGGTCCTCGACGCGATCGCCGACGTAGCCGGGAAAATCGATCAGGACCGGCTTCTGCTGACGCCGTGCCCGGGGGGCTTCGCGGCCGTGCTCCCCGCGGCGGCAGGGCTCGGCGCGCGGATCCGAGCCCGCGCCGCGGAACTCACCGGCGTTCCCGTCGGCTGCGCCGCGACCGCCGCGCCGGACGTCGCCGGAATCCCCGCCGCGATCCGGCGGGCGGCCGACCTGGTCCCGCCGGATTCGTCCTTTGTGGACGTCGAGCAAGCGTCGGCGTGGGGGCTGTTGCGCGGGGTGCTGCGGCCCGCCGTGCTGGCCCCGTTCACCACCGCCGTGCTCGGGCCGTTGCGCGAGCACGACCAGCGGACCGGCGTCGAGCTGGTGCGAACCGTGCGGTGCTATCTCGACGCGGACGGCAACCTGGAAACCGCCGCCCGCGAACTGGGCGTGCACCGGAACACGGTCCGCACCCGGTTGCGCAGCGCCGAACGGATCTCCCGGAGACGCCTCGACCGGCCGCGGGACCGGCTGGAACTGTGGCTCGCCGTGTCGGCCGAAAACCTCTGACCCGCGGTAACCCGTTCGGGTCGCGGCAAGCCGGCCGACGCACGCCGTGTCGACGGCGCCGGCCCGGGTCGCGGCGGAAACAGACGAGGTTCCGTCTCCGGGAAACAAAAGCGCCGCACAACCGAGCGGTGCGTGAGCGGATGTCCACGAGGCACCGGACCGCAGCGCGGGCACGAGGCGCCCGAGCCGGTAAAGGCAGCGGACTGCCGGTTCGCGGCAACCTCGCCGGGGTGAGCGTCAGGCCGACGACGTGCTCGACGATGTCAACGCCGCAGAGGAACGCGTCGGCTGCAAGTCGCCACCACGCCCGCCCGCGGCCCGGGCCCGACGGAGACGCTTCTCGGCATTCGCACGGCGCCCACATGCGCGTGGCGGATCTGCCTGCCCCGAGCGGGTGCTGACGCCCGAGGGTTCCGGCGCGGACAGCGGCGACCTGGCCCTCTCCGGAAGTCGCGGCGGGCACGTTCGCGATCCGGTGAGAGGGAGCCGCGGCGCTCGTGCGTTCCGCCGGTCGCGACGCGACCAGCCCGAAGCCACCGCCGCGACCGTCATCGAGGGGTGGCTGCACACCGGCGACATCTGCCGTCTCGACGCCGACGGATACCTGACGGTGGTCGACCGTCTCAAGGACCTGATCATCACCGGCGGCCGCAACGTGTACTCGGTGGAGGTCGAGAGCGCGATCGCCCGGCACCCCGACGTGCTCGACGTCGCCGTGGTCGGCCGGCCGCACGATGAGTACGGCGAAAGCATCGTCGCGGTCGTGACCCTGGCCGCGGGCGCGACACTGACCCTCGAAGCCCTCCGCGAGTTCGCCGCCGCGGACATCGCCCGCTACAAGCTGCCGCACGAACTCGTCGTCGTGAACGCGATCCCCCGCAACCCGTCGGGGAAGATCCTCAAGCGCACCCTGCGCGACAACCTCAGCCCGGCCACCGCCTGAATCTGCCGAAACTCCCGCCCTGTGCAGGAAGGCGGACGCGCACCTGCCGCCGGGTCGGCAGCCAGTGCCGCGGTGTCCATGACGTGGAAGCCGGGCCGTGGGCCTTGCAGCATGCCAGCGTGTCGCCCCGGCCGGGTTCACTCGGTCGGACGATCACAGTCCGCTTCAGTCAGAGTTACGCTCGGCGATCACCAGGTGGTGGGGAGCGCCGATGACGATACCGCTTTTCGGCGGCTCGCCGGACGAGCCGGCGGCCAAACCAGCCAGCGACGCCACCGTGCGGATGCGCGTGCTGATCACCGTGAAAGCCGCGCCGAACCCCTCGGAAAAATACGGAGAAACCGTGTGCGTGGCCGGTCTCCGGATCGACCCCGGCCACGAGGGCTGGGTACGCCTGTACCCGATCAACTTCCGCGAACTCGGCGAAAACGCCTCGTTCAAGAAATACGACGTGGTCACCGTGGACGCCGTTCCGGCCCGCCAGGACAGCCGCCGGGAAAGCTGGCGGCCGCGGATGGACACTCTCCGCCGGGAAGCTCGCCTGCCGGACTGGAAGCGACGCCAACCATGGCTGGACCCGATGACCGAGCAGACCACCATGTGCAGACTGCATCGCGGGGCAACCATGGACACGCCGTCGTTAGGACTGGTGAAGCCACAGCACATCCGGACGCTGCAGATCAAACCGCACCCGGGCTGGACCCCCGCGCAACAAGCCAAGATCGATGCGTACGTCGGCCAATGCACGCTCTTCGGCGACGAAGACCGCGCCCCGCTGCGCGCACCGCGGTTCTCGGCTTCCTTCCACTACGACTGCACGGAACCTGGCTGCAACGGGCACCGGCAAGGGTTCATCGACTGGGAATTCGTCGCGTTCTCCTTGCTCCGCCTCAACCACATGAGCGACGACGAAGCGCAGGCCCAGTTGAAAGACCGCTTTCTCGACAAGCTCTGCGGCCCGAAGAACGACGTGTCCTTCTACGTGGGAAATGTCGCCGCGCATCCGAGGACTTTCAGCGTGCTCGGGCTCTATTGCCCGCCGCGGCTGCTGTCACGCCGACGGTGACCGGCGAGCGATTTCCGCGAGGACGACGTCGCGGTGGCAACGGGACTGATCCGCTTCGAAGCACAGCACCGCCAGCGCACCCGTCTTCGCCCGCCTCGCCAGATCATCCAGGACCGCGCGTGCTTCCGAGGTGTCGATGGCGTCGGCGTAGCGTTGCCGAGCAGCCGCGAGTTCCTCCGCATCGCCTGCGAAACCGGCCCGGTTCTCCTTCGCGTTCCCCAGTTCGCGATGGTGCTCGTACGCGATGCCGGCCTCGGCCAAAGCCGTCCGCAGCGCGGTCTTGCTGAATCCGCGCTTCCGCGAAATCGGCGTGAACCGGACGTCGACCAGGGTCTGCACCCCGGCCGCCGTCAGGGAGTCGACGAACTCGCCGAGATCGCGACCCTCGTACCCGACCCCGAGCACACCGGCACGGCGACGAGTTCTGGCAGCGGTCATAGACCCCACCCTGTCATGCCGCTCAGCAGCCCGCCGACCCGGCCTGTTCGGTTCGCCTGGCTACCGCAGGTGCAAGTTCACTGTCCGTTGACCCGACCACGCGTCAGCAGAGGTCGGCACGGCACGCTGGGGTGCCCAATTTGGGTCGGCGTGCTGTCCGGTGGCCACTAGCCCTAGCTCATCAAGCCACACGAAAGCAGTCAGATCCGACGGTTGAAACTCGGATCTGCCTGCGGTGCTGCGGGTCGCTGGCGCGTGTTCAGGCACGGCTCGCATCGCCGCCGTTAGCTGCGAAGGCGTCCCGCTGCGACAGCACCGCCCGTGGCCGGGTGACGTCCCACGATTTCGCCGCGCCGCCGTAACGTACGCGCCCGGCTGCCCGATCCCCACTCCGGAGCCAAACCCGGTTCGGCGGGCTATGTTGGAGAGTTGGCAGATGATGATGGAGCCGAGCCGATCGAGGAGATGGCGCGTATCGGGTTTCGGCACGACAGCGGTGCTGGTCCTGGCCATCGTCGCAGTCCCGCTTTTCACCAACCTCGCCTCGGCCAACCTGCCGCAGTCCTGGCAACCTTATCTCGGCTATTCCTGGCTGTTGCTCCTTGTCTCCGCGATTCCGGTCGTCGTTCAGGAAGTGCGGCGGCACCGGAGAGAGACCCGGGCGCTCGTCGACACCGACCTCGCAGCCCACGTCGGTGCGACGCCACCACCCGCGCCGCACTTCACCGGGAGGGACGAGGACGCTGACCGGATCCGAGCGGACTTGCTCGAACATCGCCAGGTTACGGTCCAGGGCCTGCCGGGCGCAGGGAAGACTCAATCTGTCGCTTACTACACTAGGAAGTACTCGGCCGAATACGACTTCGTATGGTGGATCCGGGCCCAGAATCCCGTGACACTGGCCTTCGACCTGGATGCGATCGCAAGCGCGAAGTCCCTGGCTGGCGGACGCCCCGCTGTGCACGAGTAGCTCCGCTCCCACGACCGCTGGCTAATCGTGTTCGACAATGCCACGGCGGACAGCGACGTCCAGCGTTTCCTGCCCACTCTGCCCACTGGCCACGTGATCATCGTTTCCCGTGAACGCCTCGCCGTAACGACTGCCGTAGTGGAGATCGGTGACTGGACACCACAGCAGGCTGAGGTTCACCCCGGGTAGTGGACACCGAGTTAGCAGGATCAGTCGTCCTGCTGAAAGGATGTCCTCATGCCTCCTCGCAAGCGCCGGTCGTACACGGCTGAGTACAAGGTCGAGGCTGCTCATCG
>NZ_JARACH010000078.1:0-40789 GCF_029087445.1 Amycolatopsis sp. La24 | reverse complement strand
CCCGATACGAAGCTCCCCTGCGGTTCGGGGGTGCTTGTCAAGGCATCTTTCCCGCCTTGACAAGCACCCCCGAACCGTCAGCACAATCAAACTTCGGGGTGCCCCACGCAACCACCCGTGCGCAATGTCGCCGCCAGGCGACGAGCCGAATCACAACAACGGCAAGGACGGCAACTCAACCCTCTCCAACCACCGGACGAAGAACTCCCCCAAAGACCGCCCAGCATAAGACTCGGCCAGCGCCACGAACCCCTCCGTAGTCACCGCCCCATGCCGATTCTCCACCGCCCAAGCCTTAACCAGCGCGAAAAACGCCGAATCCCCCATCTCCCCCCGCAGCGCGTGCAGCGTCAACCCCCCACGCTTATACACGCGCTCATCAAACATCCGAGAAACCCCAGGATCCCCGATACTCACATCCGCCGGCTTGGCCCGCACCCGCGCATACCAACCCCGAGCCAACGCCTCCGCCGACTCCCCACCAGCCCGCTCCGACCACAACCACTCGGCGTAAGTAGCAAACCCCTCATTGAGCCAAATATGCCGCCAGTCAGCGACAGTCAGACTGTTCCCGAACCACTGATGCGCCAGCTCATGCACCACCAGCCGCTCGTGAGTCCGCTTCCCGTCCACATGGTTGGCCCCGAAGATCGCCATCCCCTGCGCCTCGATGGGATCGTCGAGGTCGTCGTCCGTCACGACCACCACGTACTCGCCGAACGGATACGGCCCGAACCACTCCTCGAGCGCGTCCATCATCCGGCCCTGCCGCCCGAAGTCCCGCGCGAACGCCCGCCGCAGCCGGGGCGGCACCGCGGCTCGCTGGACGACTCCGCCCGGCCGGTCGACCGCGGTCCCCGGAACCCAGGCGCCGGAAGACAATTCGAGGTCCTCGTACCGCCCGATCTGGACGCTCACCAGGTACGTCGAAGTCGGCTCCGGCCGCTCGAACACCCACTTGGTCGTGCTCGCCGACTGGTACCGCGACACGAGATTCCCCGTCGCCGCAACGAGATACGGCGACGACGTCGCGACCGAGATCCGGTAGCTCGCCTTGTCCGCCGGATGGTCGTTGCACGGGAACCACGACGGCGCGCCCACCGGCTGGCTCGCCACCAGCGCGCCGTCGGTCAGCTCGTCCCAGCCGATGTCTCCCCACCGGCTGCTGACCG
The DNA here is from genome assembly GCF_029087445.1 of Amycolatopsis sp. La24. NCBI lineage: Bacteria > Bacillati > Actinomycetota > Actinomycetes > Pseudonocardiales > Pseudonocardiaceae > Amycolatopsis > Amycolatopsis sp. La24. The sequence goes on along the minus strand of NZ_JARACH010000078.1, from coordinate 39,617 downwards.
GCCGCGGGTTGCCCGCGTAGCGGATCTCCACCTGGAACTCGGCACCGGCCGGAAGCGACCGCGCCGGTTTGACCTGCAGCTTCAGCCCTCGCCGCACGTACTTCGCCGGTTTGCCGTCGACCAGCACGCGCGACACCCGGAACTCGCCGAAGTCGAGCGTCAGCCGGGACAGCGCCTGGGTGGCCTCGCAGGTGAGCACCGCGGTGGCGGACAGCCGGTTCGGCCCGATCCGGTAGTCGAGATCGAGGTCGTAGTGCCGGACCCGGTAGCCGCCGTTCCCGTGCGCGGGGAGGTACCCGTCGCCCGAGGTCTCCGCTCCGGGCGCGGCCGCTTTCCCGTTCACCCGCACCGAAACCCGCCTTCGCCCGCTGCCGTGATCGTTTCCAGGATGAGGCACGAAAGCAGGAGCCGCAACGGCCGTGCCCTCACCGCCGCCAGGCCGAGATCGGATTGCCGAGCCAGCGGCTGTCCGCGGGCACCGCGTCGCCGCGCGTCACGAGCGAACCCGGGCCCACCGTGGTGCGCGCGCCGATGCTCGCGCCCGGCAGCACGATCCCGTGCGGGCCGAGCGTCGCGCCCTCTTCCAGCCTCACCCGCGACATGGTCATGATCCGGTCGTGGAACAGGTGCGTCTGCACCACGCAGCCGCGGTTGATCGTCGCGCCGTCGCCCAGTTCGACCAGGTCGGACTCGGGCAGCCAGTAGGTGTCGAGCCAGACGCCGCGGCCGATCTTGACGCCCATCGTGCGCAGCCACGCGGGCAGCAGCGGCGTGCCGCCGAGCGACCCGATCAGCCACGGCACCGCGAGCGCCTCGACGAACGTGTCGGCCAGCTCGTTGCGCCACACGAACGAACTCCACAGCGGATGGTCGATCTCGCGGAACTTCCCGACCAGCAGCCACTTCGCCGCGGTCGCGGTGAGCGCCGCGACGATCCCGGCGGCCAGCAGCACCGGCCCGGCCAGCAGCGCGGCGACCCAGAAGCCGCCCCACGCCGCCAGCGCCACCAGTGCGAACGCGACGCCGACGGTGAGCGCGACCGCGCACATCACCGGCAGGATCCGGCACAGCTCGACCAGCGCCCGCGCCGCCTTGAGGTGCAGCGGCGGCGTGTACGTGCGGCTGGTGTCGCTCTCCTCCACCGCGCGGCGCACCGGCAGCGGCGGCATGCCCAGGTACGACGAGCCCTTCTTCGCCTTCGCCGGCGTCGAGGACAGCACCCCGACCAGCCCGCGCTTCGGCACCGAACGGCCCGGCGCGGTCATCCCCGAGTTGCCGAGGAACGCCTGCTTGCCGATCCGCGCCGGGGCGGCGTGCAGCCAGCCGTGGCCCAGTTCGTAGGTGGCGACCATGGTGTCGTCGGCGAGGAACGCGCCACTGTCCACTTTGGTCATCTTCGGCAGCGCCAGGACGGTCGACGCCTCCACGTTGCGGCCGACCTTCGCGCCGAGCAGCCGCAGCCACACCGGCGTGAACAGGCTGGCGTACAACGGGAACAGGCCTTCGCGGGCCATCCCCATCAGCCGCTCGGTCGCCCAGACCTGCCACGCGACGCGGCCGTGCACCGGGTGATAGCCCTCGACCATGCCGACGCCCAGCGCGCGGACCCCGGCCAGCACGAGCAGCGCGTAGGTCAGGAAGTAAGCGACGGTCGCGACCGGCACGAAGATCAACGCCTGGCTCAACGCGGCACCCAGATCAGAGGTGCCGGCGATCGCGTACCCGATCACCGCGACGCCCGGCAGCGCGGCGATCCCGGGCAGCAGCCCCAGGAACACCGAGGTCGCGCCGTACACCGAAGCCCAGAACCGCGACCGCGGCGGACGGCTCGACGGCCACTTCAGCGCGTCCTTGACGTCCGAGCGCACCGCGGGCGAACCGGCCCAGCGCTGGCCCGCCGGGACCGCGCCGCGCACGGTCGACCCGGCCGCGATTTCCGCGCCCTTGCCGACCCGGGCGCCGGGGAACAGCGTGCTGCGCGCGCCGACCCGGGCCTCGGCCCCGATCCGCATCTTGCCGATGTGCACGACGTCGCCGTCGACCCAGTGGCCGGACAGATCGACCTCGGGCTCCACCGCCGCGCCGCGGCCCAGTTTGAGGAAACCGGTGACCGGCGGCGGCGAGTGCAGGTCGACGTCCTTGCCGATGCGCGCGCCGAGCGCCTTCGCGTACGTCGTCATCCACGACGCGCCCGCGACGCTGTCCGCACCGCTGAACTCGGCCAGCTTCTCGGCGGTCCACAGTCGCAAGTGGACACTCCCGCCGCGCGGGTAGGTGCCGGGGCGGACCCCGGACAGCAGCACGCGCGCGCCGCCCGCGGCGATGGCGATCCGGCCCGCCGGGGTGAACAGCACGAGCCAGGCGAGCACCAGCCACGCCCAGTTCAGCGTCGGCGCCCAGGACACGCCCAGCAACGCCAGCACGTTCGAGCAGGCGGCCGCGAGCGTGGTCCAGCGCAGCCCGACGAGACCCATCAGCGGGACCATCAGCAGCGACTGCACGAGACCGGCGCGACGCGGCGTCGGCGCGATCTCGCGGCGTTCGGTCTCCTCGCCGCTGAGCGCGTCCAGCTTCGCGGCGAGCGCGCCGAGCTTCGGGTTCTGGTAGATGTCGCTGACCGACACCTCGGGGTGGCGGGTGCGGATGCGCGCGATCAGCTGCGCCGCGGTGAGGCTGCCGCCGCCGTTGGTGAAGAAGTCGGCACTGGCGGTGCTCACCGACACGCCGAGGATCTCGCTCCAGCCCTCGGCGAGCCACGCCTCGGTGGGCGACAGCCCGGCCGCGCTCGCGTCCACAGTGGACAGCGGCCACGGCAGCGCGGCGCGGTCGACCTTGCCGGACGTGCGGGTCGGCAGGTCGTCGATCGTCGCGAGCAGCGGCACCAGCGCGGCGGGCAGCTGCGCGCGCAGCCGGGTCGCGGCGTCGTCGGTGTCGAGCGTTTCGCCGTCCTCGGGGACGATGTAGCCGACCAGGACCTGGTTGCCCGCCTTGGTGCGGCGGACCGCGGCGGCCGCGCCGCGCACACCCGGCAGCGCCTGCAGCGCCGCGTCGACCTCGCCCAGCTCGATCCGGCGGCCGCCGAGCTTGATCTGCTCGTCGAGCCTGCCGAGGAACAGCAGGCCTTCCGGCTCCGCGCGGACCATGTCGCCGCTGCGGTAGGCGCGCTCCCAGCCCATCGACGGCAGCGGCGCGAACTTCTGCGCGTCCTTCTCCGCGTCGAGGTACCGGGCGAGCCCGGCCCCGCCGATGACCAGCTCGCCGGTCTCGCCCATGGCGACCGGCTCGCCCTCCTCGTTCACCACGACGAGCTGCCAGCCGGCCAGCGGCAGGCCGATCCGCACCGGGCCCTCGCCGGTCATCTGCGCGGCGCAGGCCACGACGGTCGCCTCGGTCGGGCCGTAGGTGTTCCACACTTCGCGGCCTTCGACGGCCACGCGCTCGGCCAGCTCCGGCGGGCAGGCTTCGCCGCCGAAGATGAGCAGGCGCACGTCTTCCAGCGCGTCCGCCGGCCACAGCGCGGCCAGCGTCGGCACCGTCGAGACGACCGTGATGCCCTGCGCGACCAGCCACGGGCCGAGGTCGACGCCGGTGCGCACCAGCGCGCGCGGCGCGGGCACCAGGCAGGCGCCGTGCCGCCAGGCCAGCCACATCTCTTCGCAGGAGGCGTCGAACGCGACGCTCAGCCCGGCCAGCACCCGGTCGCCGGGGCCGATCGGCTCGTCGGCGAGGAAAAGCTGCGCTTCGGCGTCCACGAAGGCCGCCGCCGAGGCGTGCGTGACCGCGACGCCCTTCGGCTTGCCGGTGGAGCCGGAGGTGAAGATGATCCACGCGTCGTCGGCCGGGCCGGGCTGTCCGGTGGCGCCGCTCGGGGTCCCGGCGACGGTGATCTCGCCGTCGGTGGCGATCGCCGCGACGCCTGCCTCGCCGAACACCAGCTCGGCGCGCTCGTCGGGGTCGTCGGCGTCGACCGGCACGTACGCCGCGCCGACCGACAGGGTCGCCAGGATCGCGATATACAGCTCGGCGGTGCCCGAGGAGATCCGGATGCCGATACGGTCGCCGAGGCCGACGCCGTGCTCGCGCAGCTTGCGGGCGTACGCGTCGATCTCTTCGGTCAGCCTGCGGTAGCTCAGCGGGCCGGTGCCGTCGTCGAGCGCCGCGGCGTTCGGGTGCCGCTCCGCGGTCGCGGTGAGGATGTCCAGGAGGGTGCGCTCGGCGGCGGGCGCGGCGGTCTCGAACAGAGCGGGCGAGAGCGCCGCCTCGACGGCGAGAGTCAGGGCTTCGGTGCTGCCGGAATCGGCGGTCAGCGTCACCGGGCCGCCCCAGCGGCCGGGTGCGTTCCGGTATTCCGGAACGGGGTGGACACGGTCGAACTCTGGGCGCGCAAGCCCATCACTCACCTTTCGCGAGCGTCATTCGGGCCGGCCATCCGAATGAGGCGCCCGTAGCGACCGTCCACCTTACGCGGCGATCAAGCCCAGGTCGCGTCAGGGTAACGGCGGCGTGTCGGACATCACGACGCGCAGGCCGGGCAAGGGATAACCCCAATGTGGCATTGGGTGCATCTCACGCACCGAATGCCACATTGGGTGCGTCCTACGCACCCAATGCCACATTGGGGCGGTCCCGGCTCAGCGGTTGCGAGCCGCTTTTCCGCCCGCCTTCGGCTTCTGCTTCTTTTCGCGGACGCGCACATTCACCCGGACGGGACTGCCCGCGAAGCCGAACTGCTCGCGGAATTTCCGCTCGATGAACCGGCGGTACCCGGCCTCGAGGAACCCGGTGGTGAACAGCACCAGCGTCGGCGGGCGGATGCCCGCCTGCGTCGCGAACAGCACCTTCGGCTGCTTGCCCCCGCGCACCGGCGGCGGCGTGGCCGCGATGAGGTCGGACAGCCAGCCGTTGAGCTGACCGGTCGACACGCGCTGGTCCCACGAGGACAGCGCCGTGCGCAGGGCGGGCGCGAGCTTCCGCACCGCGCGTCCGGTGAGCGCGGAGACGTTGACCTTCTCCGCCCACGGCACCCGCACGAGGCCGCGGTCCAGCTCGCGCACCATCGCGTACCGGCGGTCCTCGTCGACCAGGTCCCACTTGTTGAACACGAGCACGCACGCGCGGCCCGCCTCGACCACCATCGTCAGCACCCGCAGGTCCTGTTCGGTCAGCGGTTCCGAGGCGTCCAGCAGCACGAGCGCGACCTCGGCCGCGTCGATCGCGGTCTTGGTCCGCAGCGAGGCGTAGTACTCCGCGCCGTCGGCGAAGTTCACGCGCTTGCGCAGGCCCGCGGTGTCCACGAACCGCCAGACCTCGCCGTCCAGCTCGACCAGCGAGTCGACCGGGTCGACCGTGGTGCCCGCGACCGAGTCGACCACCGAACGCTGCTCGCCGGAAAGCTTGTTGAGCAGGCTGGACTTGCCGACGTTCGGCTTGCCGACCAGCGCGACGCGGCGCGGCCCGGCGGTCACCGTGCCGGCTTCGCGCGGTGCTTCGGGCAGCGCGGCCATGATCGCGTCGAGCAGGTCGCCCGAGCTGCGCCCGTGCAGCGCGCTGACCGGGTGCGGTTCGCCGAGGCCCAGCGACCACAGCGACGCGGTGTCGGCCAGCAGCCGGTCGTCGTCTACCTTGTTCGCGGCCAGCAGGACCGGCTTCTTGGAACGGCGCAGCACGCGCGCGACGGCCTCGTCGGTGGCGGTAGCCCCGACCGTCGCGTCGATGACCAGGAGCACCGCGTCCGCGGTCTGCATGGCCATCTCGGCCTGCTGCGCGACCGAGGCCTGCAGGCCGGTGGCGTCGGGCTCCCAGCCGCCGGTGTCGACGAGCGTGAACCGGCGCCCGGCCCAGAACGCGTCGTAGGCGACGCGGTCGCGCGTCACGCCCGGCACGTCCTGCACGACCGCTTCCCGGCGGCCGAGGATGCGGTTGGCCAGCGTGGACTTGCCCACGTTCGGCCGCCCGACCACGGCGAGCACCGGCTGCGCGGCGGCCGCCCGGCCGTCGGCCTCCTCGGCCTCGATCTTCGCGTCGAGCGCGGCGAACTCGGACTCGTCGGACCAGCTGCCGTCGACCTCGCCGAGACCGTCCACCGCACTGTCAGCGGCGGCGTCAAACCCTGTCATCGTTTCCCAACTTCACCTACGGCGTGGCGAACCCGTGTTCGCCGCGCCAGTCGTCCAAAGACTGCACGAGCGCCGCGAGCTGCGTGCGCAGCTCCTCGGTGCCCTGGTCGAGGCCCTTGCGGCCCGGACCGACCTTCAGCGCGAACGGCTCCCCGAAGAGGAGGTCCACGCGCGGTCGCCAGCGGCGCTTGCCGTCGGCGGGCTTGCGCGTCCCGCGGATCGCGATCGGCAGCACGGTGGCTCCCGAAGCGCGCACCAGCCACGCCGCTCCGCGCTCGGCGGCGCCGACGTCGCCCTCGCCGCGCGTGCCTTCCGGGAAGATCCCGACCGCCCCGCCCGCCTTGAGCACCCCGACCGCCGTGGTCAGCGGCGTCCGGTCGATCTCGCCCCGGCGGACCGGGATCTGGCCGATCGCCCGCAGGAACCGGCCTCCGATCCCCGTGAACAGCTCGGCCTTGGCCAAGAACGCGCTGCGGCGCGGAAGCATTCCGATCACCAGCTGCGGATCGACGTTCGAGCTGTGGTTCGCGATCACCACGAGCGGCCCGTCGGCGGGCACCCGGTCGCGGCCGTGCACCCGGATCCGGAACGCCGGACGCAGATAATACCGGCCCGCGGTCCGCCCGATGTCGAGCAGGAGGCCGTTCGCCCCCTCGGGGAGGGCCCCGCTCACCGGCTGACCCCGGCCTCGGCGGCGGCCGGTTCGGCCGGGCAGTCGCCGAGCAGCCCCCGCCCGCGGGCGAGTTCGGCCAGCGCGACGATCACCTGGTCGATGGTCAGCTCGGAGGTGTCGACCTGGACCGCGTCCCCGGCCGCGCGCAGCGGCGAGGCGGCGCGGGTGTAGTCGATCCGGTCGCGGCGCTCCACCGATTCGCGGGCGGATTCGACGCTCGAGGCCCGTCCCGCCGCGGAGTCCTGGGTGTTCCGCCGCGCGGCGCGGACCTCGGCCGAGGCGGTGAGGTAGATCTTGAGCGGCGCGTCCGGCGCGACGGTGGTGCCGATGTCCCGGCCCTCGACGACGATCCCGCCGTCGTCCTCGACCGCGTCGGCGATGATCCGGCGCTGGCGGGCGACGAGCACCTCGCGCACCTGCGGCACGGCCGACACCGGCGACACCGCGCCGGTCACCTCGGGGCCGCGGATCTCGGCCGCGACGTCCTCGCCGGCCAGCCGGATGTCCGGCCGCTCCGGGTCGGTGCCGAGCGAGAAGTCGACGTCGTGCGCGAGGGCGCCGACCGCGTGTTCGTCGGCGAGGTCGATCCCGGCGCGCAGCACGGCGAGCGTGACGACGCGGTACATCGCTCCGGTGTCGAGGTAGCGGGCGCTCAGCCGTCCGGCGAGCTTGCGCGCCACCGTGGTCTTGCCGGTTCCCGACGGGCCGTCCAGCGCGACCACCCCACGTAGGGCTCCCGTCACCGATGCTCTCCTCACGTTCGTCCCGCACACCCAGTCCGGTTCATTCTGCCCGTAGCCGGTCCCGGCACCTCAGGCGGTGTCCGCGGCGGAAATTCAGGCGCCGCTAGACAAGCTAGCGCCGCTAAGTTAGCGTTGCACTTGTTCCTAGCGCTGCTAACTCCCTCGGAAGGTCCCCATGCTGATCGCCGCTTACGTCCTCGCCGCCGTCCCCGTCCTCGGCATCATCTACGTCGGCATCGGCTATCTGACCGCCCCGGCGAAAAGCGCCGCGACGTTCGGCCTGCGGGAAATCCCGACCGGCTCGACGGCGTTCTTCGAGATCAAAGGGAACCGCGACATCGGCACCGGGCTGATCCTCGGCGTCGCGATGCTGGCGGGCAGCGCGCACCTGGCCGGCTGGCTGCTGCTGGCCGCGACCGTCATGCCGGCGTGCGACATGCTGATCATCCTGCGGCACAAGGGGAAGAAGAGCATGGCCTACGGAGTGCACGGCGCGACCGCCGCGTTCATGGCCGCGACCTCGGTCCTGTTCCTGCTGGGCTGAACTCCGCGAATCGGACAATGAGTTACCGTGTCCGAGTGAACGTCGAAGTCACCCCTCTTCCCGGAATCGGTGTCCGCAAGGACTTCGCCACCCGCGCGGGCCGCCGCATCGGCGTCGTCACCCAGCGGGACGGCAAGATCGAGCTGATCGTCTCTAAATCCGACGATCCGGACGCCTGCCTCGCGTCGCTGCCGCTGACCGCGGACGAGGCGGGCGCGCTCTCGAACCTGCTCGGCGCGCCGCAGCTGGTGGCGCAGCTGAACGAGGAGCACCGCGAGCTGCCGGGCATCAACACGAAGCAGCTGCCGATCACCGCGGACAGCCCGTTCGACGGCCGTTCGCTCGGCGACACCGCGATGCGCACGCGGACCAGCGTCTCGATCGTCGCGGTGATGCGGGCCGGACAGGTGCACCCGTCGCCGACGCCGGACTTCCTCTTCACCGCGGGCGACCTGCTCGTCGTGGTCGGCACGTCCGAGGGACTGGAAGCCGCCGCCAAGATCCTCAAGCACGGCTGATGGACCACACCGCACTTTCGCTGATCGAACTCGGCGCGGTCTTCTTCGTGCTCGGCGCGCTGGGCAGGCTCGCCGGCCGGATCGGCCTCTCCCCCATCCCCCTGTATCTCCTCGGCGGCCTGTGCTTCGGCTCGGGCGGCCTGATCCCGCTCGCCGACATCGGCGATTTCGCCCACCTCGCCAGCGAAATCGGCGTGGTGCTGCTGCTTCTCCTGCTCGGCCTGGAGTACTCCGCGGCCGAACTGTTCACCGGCATGCGGCGGTCGTGGACCGCGGGACTGGTGGACATCGTGCTCAACGCCGCACCCGGCGCGGCGGTGGCGCTGATCCTGGGCTGGGGCCCGATCGGCGCGATCGTCATGGCGGGCGTCACGTACATCTCGTCGTCCGGCATCATCGCGAAGGTCCTCGGCGACCTCGGCCGGCTCGGCAACCGCGAAACGCCGGTGGTGCTGTCGATCCTCGTGTTCGAGGACCTCGTGATGGCGCTGTACCTGCCGATCCTGACCGCGATTCTCGGCGGGGTGAGCCTGCTCGGCGGGCTGGAAGCCGTGGGCATTTCGCTGCTGGTGATCACGGTGGTGCTGGTGATCGCGCTGAAGTTCGGGCGGTACGTGTCGGCGCTGGTGGACAGCGACGACCGGGAAGTGTTCCTGCTCAAGATCCTCGGCGCCGCCCTGCTGGTGGCCGGGATCGCTTCGGCACTGCAGGTGTCGGCGGCGGTCGGGGCGTTCCTGCTGGGCATCGCGGTGTCCGGGTCGACCGCGCACAACGCGACCCGGCTGCTGGAACCGCTGCGGGATCTCTTTGCTGCGATGTTCTTCGTGGTGTTCGGGCTGAACACCAACCCGGCGTCGATTCCGCCGGTGCTCGGGTGGGCTGCGGCGCTTGCTGTGGTGACCACTTTGACGAAGGTGGCCACCGGGTGGTGGGCTGCTCGGCGGCAGAAAATCGGTCGACTCGGCCGGGCCCGCGCGGGAGCGGCTTTGGTTGCGCGGGGCGAGTTTTCGATCGTCATCGCCGGGTTGGCGGTTACTGCTGGAGCTGTCGATGGCGAACTGGCCGCGCTCGCTACGGCTTACGTGCTGCTGATGGCGATCCTCGGACCGACCGCGGCTCGGGTGGTCGAGCCGATCGCGAAAGCCTTCCAGCGCAAGGCAGCGGCCAAGGAGACCGTCACTGCTGGGTGAGCGGCTGCGGTTTGGTGGGTGGCTAGAAGCGCCCCAATGTGGCATTGGGTGCGTCACATGCACCCAATGTGGCGTTCGGTGCGTCGCACGCACCCAATGCGGCATTGGGGTTTTCTCAGTGGCGCGGCGGGCGGTGTTGGTACGGCGAGGCGCAGCGTCGACGGGGCTGCGTTGCTTCTCCGCTCCGGTTGACGTCCGTGAGGGGAACCCTGAGGGAATCTGATTCCGTCAGGGTTCCCCTCACGACCTCCGCACCAGCCCGACCGTGCTCCCCGACCGAGGGCAGCGTCACGCGCCGCGCTCGCGGAGGGTTGCGTCCCTCTGGCGGCGGGTGAGTGCGTGGGGCCGAGGTCCGTGAAGGGCTCCTTGAGGGAATCTGATTCTCTCAAGGAGCCCTTCACGGACTTTTGTCAGCGCAGGTCGAACCGCGCCGCGGCCGGAACGTGCGCGAGCGGACCCGCCGGAGCGGATTCCGTCCGCGGACGCGCCGGAACCGTGCCGACCAGCGGGATCCGGGCCGAGGTCTTGGCCAGGTCGATGGTCAGCTTCGGCGGGTTCGCCGGTGCGGTGATGAAATTGGCGTCCGTGCCGCCGATCACCAGTGCCAGCCGGTGCCCGGCCGGGACGATGTGGTCGGTGCTCGCCAGGCGGAACGTCATCGTGTACGCCTTGCCCGGCGTCAGCCGCGCTTCCCGGCTCAGGGACTGGTAGTTCGCCAGGTCCGCCCAGCCTCGGCTGATGATCGTGTAGTCCACGTTCGTCGTGTCCGCGCTGGTCACCTTGTAGCAAGCGCTGTCGCCGTCGATGCTCGAACCCCAGCACGTGCGGTCCGTGCCGGTCACGATTCCTTCGCCAGAGCCCGAGAAATTGCGGATCTTCGCGGGGCCGTAGTCCACCAGCATCGCCGATAGATGCGCGGTCGGAGTGCTCGGCGTGGCCGTCACGGTGATCGACGAGGTGCCCGAGACCTGCACCGGCGAAGAGAGCGCGCTAGTGCTGTACAGGACGCGGTTCGGCGACGTGCCCGACGGGTTCGCCGCCCACTCGTTCTCGCCGATCTTCGGGTTGTCGGTGAACGACGCGCTGCCCCGGCCACCCGCGGTGCCGAGCGTGCCGACGCCAGCGGTACGGCCCGGCTGCGGCCGCAACACCGTCCCCTTGGTGCCCGGCGCGGGGTAGGTCGCTTCGTTGACCCACTGGTCCGGCTGGCGTTCGACGGTCGCCTGCGGTTCCTTATCGATGCCGTTGTCGATGCCCATCAGGTAGTGGTCGAACCACCGGTGCAGGGTGTCGACCCACTCGGTACGGCGGTAGTCGAACGGGTCGACGTGGCCGGTCTGGGCGAGCCAGATCTTGCGCTGCACGCCCTTCGCGGCGAGCGCGTCCCACCATTGGCCGTAGTTGATCGGCATGACGTTCAGGTCGTTGACGCCGTGCGAGATGAACACGCTGGCGCGCACGTTCTTCGCGTTCGCCACGTAGTCGCGCTCCGCCCACAGCGGGCCGTAGTCGCCGTTCTCGGTCGCGCCCTCGGCGAGTTTCCGGTTCTGTGCCGAACAATCCTGGCCGCCGTTGCGCCGCTCGACGGTCTGCGCGAGCCCGTCCGGGTTGAAGCCGAACGACGCGCCGTCCGAGCGGTAGTAGTCGTACCAGGAGCTGATCGCGGAGATCGGCACGATGGTCTTGAGTCCTTCGACGCCGGTCGAGGCGACGCCGTTGGCGATGGTGCCGTCGTAGGACTTGCCGATCATCCCGACGCCGCCGTCGCTCCAGCCCGCCGACATCTTCGTGCCGCCGGTTTTCGCGGTGTAGCCGGTCGCGCGGCCGTTCAGCCAGTCGACGACCTTCTTCGCCGACTGGACGTCCGAGTTGCCGCCGACGTCCATGCACCCGGTCGACCGGTTGGTTCCCGCGAGGTCCACGAGCACCACCGCGTACCCGCGCGGCACGAAGTAGTTGTCGTAGAACAGCGGGAAGCCGACCGGTCGGCCCTGCGCGTCGTACGTCTTGAACTGGGTTTCGTTGCCGCGCCCCACCGAGGAGTAGTACGGGCTGGCGTCCATGATCACCGGGATCTTCTTGCCCGCCTCGGCCGGTTCCTTCGGTCGCACGATGTCGGCGGCGACCCGGTCCGGCACGCCGTCCCCGTCGCCGTCCCGGCCGAGGTCGACCCACACCGTTTCGCGGATCGCCCCGGCGTAGTCGTACTGCGGCTCCGTGGCGGTTCTCGCCGGGGCGGCCGTCGCGGCCGCCGGCACCACCACTCCCGCGGCCAGCACCGCGGCGGCGCACAGCCCTGTCAGCACACGCATTCCCGTCGCCCTCCAGAGTCGTCGTCGGGTACCGACAACTCTGGTCGGGGCGCGGGGTCCGGCAGCAGGGCCGAAAGTGGGGAACCGGTCAGAGTCCCACGGTGCGGTACAGCGTGCCGACCTCGCCGCGGTTCAGCCTGCGGATCGTGCCCTGGCGCTGGTTGCCCAGCTGCACGTCGCCGACCGCGGTGCGCACCAGCTTGCGGACCGGGTGCCCGGTGGCCGCCATGAGCCTGCGCACGATGTGCTTGCGGCCCTCGTGGATCACCAGCTCGATCATGCTCCGGCCGGAATGCATGTCCTTGACCCGGAACTGGTCGACCTTCACGATCCCGTCCGGCAGCTCCCAGCCCGCGCGCAGCTCCTTGCCGAGCCCGCGCGGCACCAGCCCCTCGACCTCCGCGAAGTACGTCTTGAGCACCCGGTACGACGGGTGCATCAGCCGGTGCCCGAGGTCGCCGTCGTTGGTCAGCAGCAGCAGGCCCTCGGTGTTCTCGTCGAGCCGTCCGACGTGCACGACGCCCGGGGTCTCCTCCCACCGGCCGCGCAGGTAGTCGCCGACGCACGGGCGGCCCCGGTCGTCCGACATCGTCGAGTGCACGCCCTTGGGCTTGTTGAACGCGAGGTACACGAGGTCGTCGCGGAGGTTGACCCGCGTGCCGTCGACGTGGATCACCGCCTCGTCCGGGTGCACGCGGCGGCCCAGTTCGGTGACGACCTCGCCGTCCACCTCCACCCGGCCGGCCGCGATCAGGTCCTCGGCGGCCCGGCGCGACGCCACGCCCGCCTGCGACAGGACCTTCTGCAGGCGGATGCCGTCGGGGTGTTGCTCAGATGTCATCGATGGTGTCCACTTCGGGTAGCAGCGGAGCGATCGGGGGTAGGTCGTTCAGCGACGACAGCCCCAGTCGCTCCAGGAACAGCTCGGTCGTCACGTACAGCGTGCCCGTGGTCTCCGGGTCGGTGCCCATCTCCTCGATGAGCCCCCGCGCCAGCAGGGTCCGGATCACGCCGTCCACGTTCACCCCGCGCACCGCCGCGACCCGGGCCCGGGTGACCGGCTGCCGGTACGCGATCACGGCGAGGCTCTCCAGCGCGGCCCTGGTCAGCTTCGACCGCTGGCCGTCCAGCAGGAGCTTCTCCACGAACGGGGCGTAGGTGTCCCTAGTGTAGAACCGCCACCCTTCGCCGACGCGCCGCAGGTCGATCCCGCTGGCCCGCTCGGTGAACTTCTGCGCCATCGTCCGCAGCGCGACGGTCACCCTGGCGACCGGCTGGTCCAGCGTTTCGGCGAGGGAATCCTCCGCGATCGGCGAGTCCACGACGAGCAGCAGCGCTTCGAGAGCGGCTTCGAGCGCCTCGTCCGACTCGACGCTGGGCAGGCCGCTGTCGACGGCGACCAGTCCTTCGTCGTCGGACGGCTCCGCGGCTTCGGCCTCCGGCGCGGATTCGGCTTCGGCGTACTCCGGCTCGGTTTCGGCTGGCTCCGGCGCTTCGACTTCCGGCGCGGGTTCCGGCTCGACGGCCTCCACAGGCTCGGCCTCGTTTTCCGGCTGCGGCGCGGTTTCCGGCTCAGTCTCGTCCGGCTCGACCGCAGCCTGTTCGGCCTCGACCTGAGCCTCTTCCGCCGGACTCTCCTCCCGCTCCGGTGCGCGGTCGTCTTCGGTGCTCACCCGTATTCCTCCTCATCGGCCGCCGCGCGGTCGTGCTCGGCGGCGACGGACGCCTCGGCCACGCTGCCGCCGGTCCAGCGGACGTGCAGTTCCGCCAATGCCTCCAGCTGGTCGAACTGCACTGACGACTCGCGGTACAGCTCCAGCAGCGCGAGGAACCGCGCCACGACCTCGACCGTGTGCTCGCAGTCCGAGGTCAGTTCCTTGAACGTCGCCTGCCCGGCCTCGGCGAGCTTGAGCCGCAGCAGCGCGGCGTGCTCGCGCACGGACACCCGGCCCATGTGGATGTGCGCGATCGACACCTGCGGCGGCGGTTTCGGCCGGAACACCGCGACCGCGATCTCCGCGAACCGCTCCGGCGTGACGCCCAGCATCACCTCCGGCAGCAGCCCGAGGTACCGCTCCTCCAGCGCCACCGACCGCGGGTACCGCCGCAGCGCGCCTTCCTCCAGCTCGCCGAACAGCGCGGCCACCTGCTTGTACGCGCGGTACTGCAGCATCCGCGCGAACAGCACGTCCCGGGCTTCCAGCAGCGCGAGGTCGTCCTCGTTCTCGACCTCGGCCGCGGGCAGCAGCCGGGCGGCCTTGAGGTCGAGCAGGGTCGCCGCGATCACGAGGAACTCGGTGGTCTCGTCGAGGTTCCAGTCCGGGCCGAGGGCGCGGGTGTAGGCGATGAAGTCGTCGGTGACGGTGTGCAGCGCGACCTCGGTGACGTCCAGCTGATGCTGCGAGATCAGCTGCAGCAGCAGGTCGAACGGGCCCTCGAAGTTCTGCAGCCGCACCTTGAACTTCGAGGACCCCTCGTCGGCGGCGTATCCCTCGGGGATGGTGCCGCCGTGCACCGTCTCGTGCACGGCCGGAGCCTCGGCGGGCCCGGGGGCTTCCGGAGCGTCGGTCTCCTCCGGAGCCTCCGCGGCCGCCGTGCTTTCCGGAGCCGCTGCGCCGGGTTCCTCCGTGCCGCGCGTGCTTTCGGTGGCTGCCGCTTCCGGCTCCGGCAGCTCGGCCGATGCCGGTTCGTCCATCAGCCCTCGGTTCCGCCGTCCTCGCCGTTCGCCCGCAATCGCTGCACGAGCACGGAGTCCTCGCCGCGCTGGTCGAAGTCGGCGAGCAGCACGGCGACCGCCTCGCGGACCAGCCGGCCGCGGTCCACGACCAGGTCGTGCTTGGCGCGCAGGTTCAGCCGGGCCTGCTCCATCGCGAGCAGTTCCTCGCCGGAGACGTACACGGTGATCTTCGCGTCGTGCTTGGTGCGCCCGGACCCGCTGCGCGCCGCGTTGCGGGCCAGCTGGTCGGCGTCCGCCGGAGCGCTCGGCTTGCGCGGCGGGGCCACCGGTTCCGCCGGAGCGGGCACGGCGGGACGTTCGAGCGCGGGGGTCGCCGGACTGGAGGTGAGGCGGAAGAGCTCCGACGCTCCGGGCAGGGAAGCGCGCCTGCTCACCGAGCGATCACCTCGCGGGCCAGCGCGCGGTAAGCCGCGGCGCCGGCGGACTTGGGGGCCCAGGTCGTGATGGGCTCGCCCGCGACCGTCGTCTCGGGGAACCGCACGGTGCGGTTGATCACCGTGTCGAACACGGTGTCGCCGAATGCCTCGACCACGCGAGCCATGACCTCCTTCGAGTGCAGGGTTCTCGGGTCGTACATCGTGGCGAGAATCCCCGTGATGTCCAGTTTGGGGTTGAGGCGTTCCTGCACCTTCTCGATCGTGTCGATCAGGAGCGCGACGCCTCGCAGACTGAAGAACTCGCACTCCAGGGGGATGATCACACCGTCCGCGGCGGTCAATGCGTTCACCGTCAACAGGCCGAGCGAGGGCTGGCAGTCGACAAGAACATAGTCGTAGTCGTTCATCACCGGACGAAGGACCCGTAACAACGTGTGCTCGCGCCCTACCTCTGCGACGAGCTGGACCTCCGCCGCGGACAGGTCGATGTTGCTCGGCAGCAGGTCAACGCCGTCGACGCGGGTTTTGCGGAGCACGTCCTCGATCTGCACCGAGCGCTCCATGATGACGTTGTAGACCGTCTGGTCCAGTTCGTGCGGCTGGATGCCGAGCCCGACCGACAGCGCGCCTTGGGGGTCGAAGTCGACCAGCAGCACCCGGCGGCCGCATTCGGCGAGCGCGGCGCCGAGGTTGATCGTGGACGTGGTCTTGCCGACCCCGCCCTTCTGGTTGCACATGGCGAGCACCTTCGCCGGGCCGTGCCGCTCGAGCGGCGGCGGCTCGGGGATCTCGCGCAGCGGGCGGCCGGTCGGCCCGATCCCGCTCTCCGCGCGCTCCTTCGCCCGCATCCGGGCGCGTTCGGCGCGGGTCAGCGGCCGTTCCGGCTCGTCGCCCTCGTGGTCCGCCGGCGTGGCGATCCGCGCGTGCTCGAGGTTCGCCGCGGCCGAACCGGAGGACCCGGACGACGCAGCGGGCCCGGCGGACACTGCCGGCCCAGCTGGCCCGGCGGGCGCTGCCGGGTCCTCCGGCTGGTTCGGAGTCGGTGTCGACATGGCGCGAAAGCTCCTTGTTCGGCGGGGTCTCCGGCAGCCTATGCGGATTTCCGGAGCACCGGCAAAGCGCCGCGCCGGGCCGCACGGGCCGAGTCACCGCAGCGTGGGAAGGCCCTGAGGCGGTTCGGACGTTCAGCCCAGCGCGCGCGGATGCGCGGTGGCGTAGACCTCTCGCAGCGTCGTGACCGTGACGAGCGTGTACACCTGGGTCGTGGTCACCGAGGCGTGGCCGAGCAGTTCCTGCACCACGCGGACGTCCGCGCCGCCCTCGAGCAGGTGGGTCGCGAACGAGTGGCGCAGGGTGTGCGGCGACACCGCGGCGGTGATCCCGGCCCGCTCGGCGGTGTCCTTGAGCACCTGCCACGCGCTTTGCCGGGACAGCCGGCTGCCGCGGGCGTTGAGGAAGATCGCGGACGTGCCCCGGCCGTTCGCGGCGAGCGCGGGACGAGCGCGGACCAGGTACGCGTCGAGTGCTTCCAGCGCGGGACGGCCGATCGGCACCAGCCGTTGCTTGCCGCCCTTGCCGTCGAGCAGGACGGTGCGCTCGGTCTCGTCCACATCGTCCACGTCGAGCCCGACGGCCTCGGAGATCCGGGCTCCGGTCGAGTAGAGCAGTTCCAGCAGCGCGCGGTCGCGCAAGGCGCGTTCGCCGTCCGGCGGCGGGGTGTCGAGCAGCTTCAGGACGTCCGCGACCGGCAACGCCTTGGGCAGCCGTTTCGCCGCGGCCGGCGGACGGACGTCGCGGGCCGGGTCGTGTTCGGTGAGCCCGTCGGCGTGCGCGAACTTGTGCAGCCCGCGCACCGCGACGAGCGCCCGCGCGGCCGACGACGCCGCCAGCGGCCGGTGTTCTTCGTCGCCTTCGCGCAGCGCCGCTCCGAACGAGGTGACGTGCGCGGGCGTGACCTCGGTCAGCCGCGCGATCCCCGCCGCTTCCAGGTGGGCGGCGTAGCGGCGGAGGTCGCGGGAGTAGCTGTCGAGGGTGTTGCGGGCGGTGCCGCGTTCGACGACGAGATGGTCGAGGTACGTGGCGATCGCGCCCCGCACCTCGACTCTCGCGTCATTCACGCCGCCACTCTAGGACGGCGCCCCGACAGAACCGGGAATTCAGCCCTCGGCCAGTCGGCGGGCGAACCGGGAGGGCCGGTCCTGCCACGGCGCGTCGGCCGGGCGCGTCTCCGCCGCCCCGGTCAGCACCGCGTGCGCCGACAGCACGCCCGAGACGGTCGCGCCGTTGACCAGCTCGCCCGCGAGCGCCATCCGGACCGCCTCGGCGAGCGGGAACTTCCGCACCACCAGGTCGGCCTCCTCGTCGCCGAGCACGTCGCGGTCCACTTCGGACAGATCGCGCGCGAGGAAGACGCGCACCACCTCGTCGGTGAACCCGGGCGAGGCCGCGACGTCGACCAGGGTGTCCCAGCGGGCCGCCGCCAGCCCGGATTCCTCGGCCAGCTCGCGCTTCGCCGCCTCGACCGGCTCCTCCCCCGGCTTGTCGATCAGCCCGGCGGGCAGCTCCCACAGCCTGCGCCCGAGCGGATGCCGGTACTGGTGCACGAGCGTGACGTTGTCCTCGCTGTCCAGCGCCGCGATCACCACCGCGCCGAGGTGTTCGACCACCTCGCGCTTGGCGGTTTCCCCGCCGGGCATCACGACGTCGTCGACCCGGAGGCCGACGACGCGTCCCACGTGGACGACCGTGCTGCCGGCGACGGAGAACTCGTGCGTGCCGGGCGCGCTCACCGAGCCGCCACGGGCGTTTCGGGGAGTTCGACCGGGAGCCGCTCGGCGACCTTGCGGTCCACGACGGCCTTCACGAACGCGCTGAACAGCGGGTGCGGCCGGGTCGGGCGGCTCTTCAGCTCGGGGTGCGCCTGGGTGCCCACGAAGAACGGGTGCTTGTCCGCGGGCAGTTCGACGAACTCGACGAGCCGGTCGTCCGGCGAGGTGCCGGAGAACACCAGGCCCGCGTCGCCGATCTGCTTGCGGTAGGCGTTGTTCACCTCGTAGCGGTGGCGGTGGCGTTCGGACACCTCGGTGGTGCCGTACGCCTTGGCGACCTGCGAACCGGCCTTGAGCTTCGCCGGGTACGCGCCGAGCCGCATGGTGCCGCCCATGTCCCGCTCGCCCGCGACGACGTCGCGCTGGTCGGCCATGGTCGAGATCACCGCGTGCTGGGTGTCCTCGTCGAACTCGGCCGAGTTCGCGCCCTCGATGCCCGCGAGGTTCCGCGCGCTCTCGATGACCATGCACTGCAGGCCGAGGCACAGCCCGAGCAGCGGGACGCCGTGCGTGCGCGCGTAGTGGATCGCGCCGACCTTGCCCTCGATGCCGCGGATGCCGAACCCGCCGGGGATCAGCACACCGTCCACATCGGACAGCACGGACGCCGCGCCGGATTCGGTCTGCGCGTCGTCCGAGGCGACCCAGACGATCTCGACCTTGGCGCGGTGCGCGAACCCGCCCGCGCGCAGCGCCTCGGTGACCGAGAGGTACGCGTCCGGCAGGTCGATGTACTTGCCCACCACGGCGACCCGGACGATCTCGCTCGGGTTGTGCACGCGGTCGAGCAGGTCGCCCCACACCGTCCAGTCGACGTCCCGGAACGGCAGGCCCAGCCGGCGCACCACGTACGCGTCGAGCGCCTCGCCGTGCAGCACCTTCGGGATGTCGTAGATCGAGCGCGCGTCCGGGCAGGCGATGACCGCCTCGGTGTCGACGTCGCACATCAGGCCGATCTTGCGCTTGAGGTCGTCCGGGATCTCCCGGTCCGCGCGGCACACCAGCGCGTCCGGCTGGATGCCGATGTTGCGCAGCGCGGCGACCGAGTGCTGGGTCGGCTTGGTCTTGAGCTCGCCCGAGGGGGCGAGGTACGGCACCAGCGACACGTGCAGGAAGAAGCACTGGTCGCGGCCGACGTCGTGGCGCACCTGGCGGCACGCCTCGAGGAACGGCAGCGACTCGATGTCGCCGACCGTGCCGCCGACCTCGGTGATCACCACGTCCGGCGCGACGCCGTTCTCGTCCGGCCCGGCCGCGGCGGTGATCCGCGCCTTGATCTCGTCGGTGATGTGCGGGATCACCTGGACGGTGTCGCCGAGGTACTCGCCGCGGCGTTCTTTGGCGATCACCTCCGAGTACACCTGTCCGGTGGTGACGTTCGCCTTGCCGTCGAGAGAGCGGTCGAGGAAGCGCTCGTAGTGCCCGATGTCGAGATCGGTCTCGGCGCCGTCGTCGGTGACGAACACCTCGCCGTGCTGGAACGGGTTCATCGTCCCGGGGTCGACATTGAGGTACGGGTCGAGCTTCTGCATCGTGACGCGAAGTCCGCGCGAAGTGAGCAGCTGTCCGAGGCTGGACGCCGTCAGACCCTTACCCAGAGAGGAGGCAACGCCTCCGGTGACAAAGACATACTTGGTAGCCCGCGACTGAAGTCCCACGGGCCGCCAGCATATCCCACTCCCGGCAGATCGCTCGCCGACGCCTCTTCCCGGCGCGGCGGAATCGGTTCACCCGCGCCGCGCTAGGCTGCGCGCGTGCCGAACATCCGCGATGACCACTGGACCGCCCCCGTCGCGGGCGCCTCGCTGGACGCCGCGGTGCGCGTCCCCGGATCGAAGTCGATCACCAACCGGGCCTATGTGCTCGCCGCGCTCGCGAGCGCCCCCACGCGGGTGCGCCATCCGCTCGATTCGCGCGACACCCGGCTGATGCTGGCCGCGCTCGCCTCGCTGGGCGCGCTTTCCGAAGAGACCATCGACGGCTTCCTCGTCCACCCGCTGGGCACCATCAGCGGCCGCGGCGACGAAACGACCGTCACCCTCGGCAACGCCGGCACGGTCGCCCGGTTCACGCCCGCGCTCGCCACCCTCGGCGACGCCTCGGTGCAGTTCGACGGCGACGACGCGATCCGCCGCCGCCCGATCGACCCCCTGCTGGCCGCGCTGCGCAAGCTCGGCGCGCGGATCGACGACGGCGGACGCGGCGCGCCGCCGTTCACCGTGCACGGCACCGGCGGGCTGCGCGGCGGCCGGGTGGACCTCGATTCGTCGGCCTCCAGCCAGTTCCTGTCCGCGCTGCTGCTCGCCGGTCCGGCGTTCGAGCGGGGCGTGACGGTGCGACTGGTCGGCGGCGCCCCGCCGAGCGAACCGCACATCGCGATGACGCTGGACATGCTGCGCCGGTTCGGGGCCACTGTGGAGCGTTCCGGCACGGAATTCCACGTGGAGCCAGCGAAACTGTCGTGCCCGGAGTACGTCGTGGAGCCGGACCTGTCCACCGCGGCCCCGTTCGTGGCCGCCGCGGTCGTCGGCGGCGGGACGGTCCGGGTGCACGGCTGGCCGAAGCAGACCACGCAGCCGGGCGACTGGCTGCGCGGCCTGGTGACCGAACTGGGCGCGAAAGCGACGCTGGACGACGACGGCCTGGTCGTCACCGGCGGCGGCGCGTTCCCCGGCATCGACCTCGACCTGCACGAGGTCGGCGAACTGACCCCGGTCATCGCGGCGATGCTGTGCTTCGCCGAGAGCCCGTCGAGCATCACCGGCGTCGCGCACCTGCGCGGCCACGAGACCGATCGGCTCACCGCACTGGCGACCGAGCTGTCCGGCCTGGGCGCGGGCGTCACCGAACTCGAGGACGGCCTGGAAATCACTCCCGCCGCGATGCACGGCGGGGTTTTCCACACCTACGAAGACCACCGGCTGGTGATGGCGGCGGCGGTGCTGGGGCTGCGCGTGCCCGGCGTGCTGGTCGAGAACCCGGACACGGTCGGCAAGACGTTCCCGAAGTTCGTCGAGACGTGGAGCGACGCCGTCAGCTGAGCAACCGGCGGACCTCCTCCGCCACCGCCTCGGGTTCAGTGACCGGCACCAGATGTCCGGACTCCTCCGCGATCCGATGCCGTCCCCGCGGCGACACCCGTAGCGCGTGCGCGGCATTCGCCTCCGCACGCACCGCCGCATTCATCCCGTCCCCGGCCCGGCCGCCGGACACAACCGTCACCGGGCAGCCGTTCAGCACGGGCGGATTCGTCCGCCAGGCTTCCAGTTCGTCGAGGAAGGTCCGCGCCTGCTCGGTCTGAGTGCGCAACACCTGCGAGGTAAAGGCTTCCCGCACCAGATCGCGCCGGACGTCTTCGGGCGCGGCCCGCAGCATGGGGCGGTACAAGAACTTCAGCAATCCGGTCGCCGCGAGGATCCGGCCGGTGCGCAGCAGCTTCCGTTCGAGGCTGCGGAATCGCGGTGAGAACAGCACGTCCGCCGCCTCGTCGGTCGGGTCCACCAGGACCAGCCCCGACACCTGAGCGGAAGTCCGGGACGCGGCGAGCCGCACGATCGGTCCCCCGGCACTGTGCCCGACGAGCACGTACGGCCCCGGCCCGAAGTGGCTCAGCACGTCCACGAGGTCGTCGGCCATCCGGTCCAGCGTGCGCCCGGCCGGATCCGGCGCGCTGCGGCCGAGCCCGGACCGGTCGTACACCACCGCCCGTGCGAACTCGCCGACCAGCGGCTGCACGAGCCCCCACGACGACCGGCTCGCCGCCGCGCCCGCCTCGAACACCACAGTCGGCGCGTTCTCCGGGCCGCGCAGCACCATCGCGTACAGCCGTCGTCCGTCCTTGGTGGACACCCACTCCGGCTCGCCCTGCACGTGCGCCACCAGCGACCCCCTCGCTTGAAGTTAGGGTCACCTTACTAGCCCGCGGGGCGCTCGTCCCGCTCGTCGTCCCCGAAGAGGTCGCGCAACGTCACCGCGCGGTTGACCCGGACGTGCTCGGCGGCGTACTCGCGCGCCCGCTCCACGTCGCCGGACCCGATGGCGTCCACCAGGCGGCGGTGCTCGTCCAGCAGTTCGCCCCAGTGCTCGTTCTGGCTGGTCAGCCACCGCAGCTGGCCTTCGAGCGGATGCAGCATCGTGGTGAGCAGCCGGTTGCCCGCGATGGCGATGATCTCGTCGTGCAGCCTGCTGTTGACCTCCGAAATCCGCGCGCCGTCGCCACCCTGGGTGACCCTCGCGGACTCGGCTAGCAGCCGCTCCAGCCGGCGCATCTCCGGCTTCCCGGCCCGTTGCGCGGCACGCGCGGCGGCGAGGCTCTCCAGCGCCTCCCGGACGTCGAACAGCTCCTCGACGTCCACGCGCGCCAACTGCCGCACCACCACCCGCCGGGGCGAGGGCACGACCACGAACCCCTCGGATTCCAGGCTGCGGATCGCCTCGCGCACCGGCACCCGCGAGACCCCGAGATCGTCGGCCAGCTCGCGCTCGACCAGCCGGTCCCCCGGCTTCAGCCGCCCGGTCAGGATCCGCTCCCGCAGCTCGTCGAGCACCCGGGCACGCGTCGCCGCGAGCGGCTGCCGCTCCTCCGTGGCGCCCACCTGACCCCCTCTCGCCGACACCGGCCATTCGCGAGTTTATCGGGCAGAGGGTTGACTCAGCAGACCTGCGGCGCGATATTTGGGATCCCAAGTTTGGGATCCCAAAGCTGCCGGCACGTCGACCGGAGGTCTGCAATGACGCACGCCCCGTCCACCGAAACCAGCGCGGACGTCCAGCCGAAACCCGACCCCCGGCTGTGGAACGAGGACCTGGCACCCGCCGAGGAGCGGCGCTGGAAGGTCTACGACATCTTCGCGCTCTGGATGTCGGACGTGCACAACCTCGGCAACTACACCTTCGCCGCCGGCCTGTTCGTGCTCGGCCTGTCGGCCTGGCAGGTGTTCACCGCGCTACTGTTCGGGTTCGTGATCATCTTCTTCGGGATGAACCTGATGGGCCGGATCGGGCAGCGCACCGGCGTCCCGTTCCCGGTGGTCGCGCGGATCAGCTTCGGCACGTTCGGCGCGAACCTGCCCGCGCTGATCCGCGCCGTGATCGCGATCTTCTGGTACGGCATCCAGACCTATCTCGCCAGCGTCGCGATCACCCTGCTCGTGCTGGCGATCGATCCCGGCCTGAAACCGTTGACCGAGCACAGTTTCCTCGGCCTGCACGCGCTCGGCTGGATGTGCTTCGTGGCGCTGTGGCTGGTGCAGGCGTTCGTACTGACCCGCGGCATGGAGGCGGTGCGCAAGTTCCAGGACTGGTGCGGCCCGCTGATCTGGATCGTGATGATCGCGCTCGCGGTGTGGATCCTCGCCGCGAGCCACTGGCACATCTCGTTCACCAGCAGCCCGCGGCGGCTGTCCGGCGGCGAGCAGGTGCGGCAGTGGTTCGGCGCGGCCGGGCTGATCCTGTCCACCTACGGCACGCTGATGCTCAACTTCTGCGACTTCTCCCGCAACGCCCCGGACCAGAAAACGGTGCGGCGCGGCAACTTCTGGGGCCTCCCGGTGAACTCGACGGCGTTCGCGCTGCTGTCGGTGATCGTCACCGCGGGCAGCCTGCAGGTGTTCGGCGAGGCGATCACCGACCCGGCCGAACTGCTCGCCCGCGTGCACAACACCCCGGTGCTGATCATCGGCGCGCTCACCTTCGCCATCGCCACGATGGGCGTCAACATCGTCGCGAACTTCGTCTCCCCCGCCTACGACCTGGCCAACATCTGGCCCAAGCGGATCTCGTTCACCGTCGGCGGGATGATCAGCGCCGTCGCCGCGCTGTGCGTGCTGCCGTGGAAGCTGTACTCGTCGCCGGTGGTGGTCAACTACTTCCTCGGCGGGCTCGGCGCGTTCCTCGGGCCGCTGTTCGGGATCATGATCGTCGACTACTACTTGATCCGCCGCGGCAAGGTGGACGTCGAGCAATTGTTCGTGCGCGACGGCAAGTACCCCAAGGTGAATCCGCGCGCGATGGCGGCTTTCTTCCCGTGCGCGGTGCTGTCCGCGGTGATCGCGCTGGTGCCGTTCTTCGCGCCGGCCGCGCCGTACTCGTGGTTCCTCGGCACCGCCAGCGCCGGACTGCTCTACTACGCCGTTTCGTACCGCCAGCGGAGGGCTTGATGCGGATCCTCGTCACCAACTGCAACACCACCGAGGCCATGACGAAGGAGATCGAGACCGGGGCGCGGGCGGCGGCCAGCCCCGGCACCGAGATCGTCGCACTGACGCCGAAGTGGGGCCCGGAATCGGCGGAGGGCTGGCTGGACAGCTTCCTGTCCGCCGCCGCGGTGCTGGACCTCTTGCGCACCACCGGGGAAACGTTCGACGCGGTCGTCCTCGCCGGTTTCGGCGAGCACGGCCGCGAGGGCGCGCGGGAACTGCTGGACGTGCCGGTAGTCGACATCACCGAGGCCGCGGCGCATCTCGCCGGGCTGCTCGGCCGCCGGTACGGCGTGGTGACGACGCTGGACCGCACGTGCGGGCTGATCGAGGACAGCCTGCACTCGGCCGGAGTGGCCGCCAACTGCGTCGCGGTCGTCGGCACCGGCTTGAGCGTGCTGGAGCTGCGCGACGAGGAACGCACGGAATCCGCCCTGCTCACCGCGGGATTGCGGGCGCGCGACGCCGGCGCCGAGGTGCTCGTGCTCGGCTGTGCCGGGATGACCGGGCTGGACCGCAAGATGTCGGCGATGCTCGACGTCCCGGTGGTCGACGGCGTCGCCGCCGCGGTCCGGCTCGCGGAATCCCTGGTGGCACTGGGATTGCGCACCAGCCGGGCCGGTTCCTACGCGCGGCCGCTCGACAAGCACCGCACCTGGCCGGGCTGACCGCTCAGCCGCGCACCGGCACCCGGGCGCGCCCGGTCAGCGCCTTGCTCCACGGCAGCCGCCGGAGCACCTCGACGATCGCGAAGGTCAGCGCGACCGTCGCCGGGTACGCCACCAGCGTCGTCCACGGCGCGCCGTAGCGGTCGCCGACGAAGACGAACAGCGGGTCCAGCACCGCGATCGCGATCGGGTGGGTCAGAAACACCGCGAACGACCGGTTCACCGCCCAGGACACGAACCTTCCGCCGCGCTGCCTGCTCTCCGCCCATCGCGCGCCCGCGAGGTAGATGCCCGCGATCACCGCGACGAACCACGGGATCAGGTACGGGCGGAAGGCGTCCGACGCCATCTCCGGCCACTCTCCGAAGTGGACACTCACGAAGTAGCCGGTCTCCGCGATCGCGAGCCCGCCCGCCATCGCCAGCAGGACCCAGCGCGTGTGCGTGCGCAACCAGGCGTGCACCGCCTCGAAATGCAGCGCCGCTGCGGCGCCGAGCAGCATGTAGAACTGGTAGACGAGGAAAGTCGCGAAGAACTTGCTGACGAACACATAGCCCAGCGCGGCGGGCGGGTAGCTCATGAAGATCGCGACCGCGACCTGGATCGTGCCGGAGACCGCCAGCACGGTCCACGGACGGCGGCGGATCAGGTCGAACATCTTGGCCAGCAGCGGGAACAGCAGGTACACCTGCAGCGTCACCAGCATGAAATACATGTGGTACCAGGCGTTCCCGGTGAGCAGGTCCAGCCCGAGCGTGCGCAGCTGCGCGCCGACCGACCCGAACGGCTGGCCCGAGGTGATCAGCGTGTAGACCCGGTAGATGACCGTCCAGGTCACGTACGGAATGGCGACCAGCGGAAACCGCCTGCGCCAGAACTTCCCGGTCCGCACCGGCCGGTCCCGGTAGCCGAACACGAGCACGAACGCGGTCAGCGCGAAGAACGCCTCGCGGGTCAGGTGCAGCGGGGTCTGGATCGCGTCGGCGACGACGTCCTGCGGAAAGGTCGTGGAGCCGACCACGTGGATGAGGATGACCAGGGCGAACGTGACGACCCGGTACAAATCGAGCTGACGCAGGTGCGGCGATCGGGCGGGCGCCGGCTCGTCCGCACGGACGAGCGGGATCTCGGTAGTGGTCATCGTTCGGCCGTGCTCCCGGGGTCGTTGGCGCTCATGGTGCCAGGCTCTCGTGCGCAGCTGTGAACCACCCATGATCTTCCTGAGACCCGCCTGATGCCGGACGGGACGGGTGTCGGATCAGCCACACCCGTACGGGTGAACCGGAACCCCGCGGTGGTCCGGACCACTCGCCCCGCTTGGAACAGGCCGTTCGTCGGGCCTTTCCGGACACTTCACCACAAAACGCCCAGGCGCGGAAATTGGTCTAGTCCACAGTATTGACTCCGGCTGTGCCCTGGTTCACATTCGACTACGGGCCGGCCCCCGCTCCTGCAGTGATCACCCGATGTCCGACGCTTGCCGCGCATTCCGGTGCGGCGGGCGGACTTCGCTTGTGCGAGGGAGAACCCTTATGCCCCACCGGACCTTGAGACCGCTGGCCGTGGCCTGCGCCGCCCTGGCCGCCGTGGTCGTGGCCGGTCTCGCCATCCTGGCCCGGCCCGCCCCGGCCACCGCGACGCCCGCGCCCTCTTCGGGAGGCCTGCGCATCGCCTACTTCGACCAATGGAGCATCTACCAGAACGCCTACTACCTCAAGAACGTCGACAAGATCGCCGACAACATCGACTACCTGCTCTACGACTTCGAGAACATCGACCCGAACAACCTCACCTGCTTCGAGACGACCAAGGCGACCACCCCCGACCCGGGCGGCGAGGACGACCCGAACGCGGGCGACGGCGCGGGCGACCAGTTCGCCGACTACCAGAAGTCGTTCGGCTCGGACATCAGCGTCGACGGCACCGCCGACACCTACAACATGCCGATCGTCGGCAACTTCCACCAGCTGCAGGAACTCAAGGCCCGGCACCCGAAGCTGAAGGTGCTGCTGTCGCTCGGCGGCTGGACCTACTCGAAGTACTTCTCCGACGCCGCGGCCACGGACGCCTCCCGCAAGAAGTTCGTGAGCTCCTGCATCGACATGTTCATCAAGGGCAACATCCCGGCCGCGGGCGGTTTCGGCGGCCCCGGCACCGCCGCGAACATCTTCGACGGGTTCGACATCGACTGGGAGTACCCGGCGCACCCCGGCGGCCACACGGGCAACCACTACAGCCCCAACGACACCCAGAACTTCACCTCGCTGCTCGCCGAGTTCCGCGGCCAGCTCGACGCGCTGGGCAAGCACTACGCGCTTTCGGCCGCCCTGCCCGGCGGCCAGGACAAGATCGCGAAGATCCAGACCGACAAGATCCACCAGTACATGGACTTCGCGGACCCGATGACCTACGACATGCACGGCGCGTGGGACAAGACCGGTCCGACGAACTTCCAGGACCCGCTCTACCCCTCGCCGAACGACCCGTCGACGCCCATTCCGCCGGGCACCGAGAAATACACCATCGACCAGGTGATGAAGGCGTACACGCAAGGAGATCCGGCGTACGGCATCCCCGGCGGGTTCCCGGCCTCGAAGCTGACCCTGGGCATCCCGTTCTACTACCGGGGCTGGACCGGCGTCCCGGCCGGCTCGAACCACGGGCTGTACCAGACGGCGACCGGTCCGTCCGCTCCGCATCCGTTGAGCGGCAACGTGCCCGGCGTCGCGATGTACAAGGAACTCACCGGCGTGGTCGACAACCCGGCGACCACCTTTTGGGACCCGACAACGCAATCCGCGTGGTTCTACGACGGGACGAGCTTCTACGGCGGTTCGTCGAAGCAGTCGATCAAGGCGCGCACCGATTACATCCATTGCAACGGCCTCGGCGGCGCGATGATGTTCTCGCTCTACGACCTCGACCCGGATTCGACACTGTTCCACGCCGTGGTGGACGGGCTCGC
Source organism: Amycolatopsis sp. La24 (assembly GCF_029087445.1). Lineage (NCBI taxonomy): Bacteria > Bacillati > Actinomycetota > Actinomycetes > Pseudonocardiales > Pseudonocardiaceae > Amycolatopsis > Amycolatopsis sp. La24. The sequence goes on along the minus strand of NZ_JARACH010000078.1, from coordinate 11,749 downwards.
CGCGCCGACGGAGGGCTGCTCCGGCCCGCCGCCGACCACCTCGACGACGCCCACCACTCCCACTACGCCGACCACTCCCACGACCCCGACCACTCCGACGACCCCGACCACGCCCACCACTCCCACGACTCCGCCGGGCGGCCAGTGCACCGCGGCGGCCTGGGATTCGGGCAAGGTCTACAACGGCGGCGCGGTCGTGTCGTACAACAACCACACCTGGACGGCGAAGTGGTGGACGCAGGGCGAGCAGCCCGGCACCTCGGACGTCTGGTCGGACAACGGAGCCTGCTCCGGCGGCGGCGGTCCCACCACCGCGTGCCCGGCGGCGTGGAACACCTCCCAGTCCTACAACGCCGGCGCGGTCGTGTCCTACAACGGCCACCGCTGGTCCGCCAAGTGGTGGACGCGAGGCGAAACGCCCGGCAGCGCCGCGGTCTGGGCCGACAACGGCACCTGCTGACCCCGCAGCAGGCGCGTGAATGACGGCGGCGCCGGGTTCTCCGCCCCGACAGGAGACCCGGTGCCGCCGCCTTGCCTGTGCTGGTTTTCCCGCCCCGAAGGGAAACCGCCGCGTTGCCCGCGAACACAGCCGGCGGCGGTACCGGATTTCCTCGCCCACGAAGGGAATCCGGTGCCGCCGCCGACTGGTGTGCGGGAGGCGAAAAGTCTCAGTTCCCCGAAGCGGTCACGCCCGGCGCGATCGCCTGCGCGTTGCCCGCGATGCCGTACCGTCCCGACCCGCCGTTGAGCTGTTCCTGCAACGCCAGGATCGTCGCGACCCGGCCCGCGGCCGAATCCGCGTTGTCCACAGTGGACAGAATCGACGTGGCCGAGGTGTCCGCGCGCACCACCCCGATCGGGCCGGAGCCGCCCGCCGAACCCGGGTCCCCGGCGAGCACCGTGCCCGCGCCGGAACGGTCCATCTGCGCGGCGAACCGCGCGATCGTCGCGGCCCGGTCCCCCGCGCCGTCGCCGGTCTGCTGCGCTCCGGTCAGCACGATCGCCAGCTGCGCGGGCTGCACGCCCTGGCTCGGCTTCACGAAACCGCCGTCGGTCAGCCCGCCGAGCGCGGCGGCGAGTTCGTCGCCGCTCGACTGCGGTTTCGCGCTCGCCTTGTCCAGCAGCAGCGTCGAGCCGAGCAGCGCGCCGGCGAGCGTGCCGGAGTCGCCCGCGGTCGGGAACTTCGCCCCGGCCGGCTGCAGCCGCGTGACGACGTCGCGCAACTGGTCGGCCTTCGCCGGGTCGGTGAACGCGTCGGTGAGCTGCAGTTCGCCGGTGACCGAGGCTCCGGCCTGGCCGACGAGCTTCTTGAGCGCGTCGCGGTCGGCCGGGCGCGCGTCCTGCGTGGTGACGAGGACGACGCTGCGCTTGTCGAGCGCGCCCGCGACGACCTTCGGGCCCATCGTCCCGGCGAACGCGTCCGCGTCGGACAGCCGCGCGTTGAGCGAATTGCGCTGCGCTTCGAGATCGGCCACCTGCGTGCCGAGGTCTTTCTTCTGGTCCGCGAGCCCGGACAGCAGCGAACCGTTGAGCGCGGTCGAGCCCAGCACCACGCCGACGGCCAGCGCCAGGAAGCACGCGGTGATGGAAACGATGTGGTACCGCAGGGAAATCACGTGAAGAGACCCTTCACCCAGGCGACGAACGTGGACCAGGTGTGCTGGATCCACTCGAGATAGACGGAGCCGACGTCGGAGACCAGCAGCGCGGCGATGACGACGACGATGGCGGCGAGCACGAGCAGCGCGACCGCGCCGAGCGACACCCTGGCCCGGTGCAGCGTCGCGACAGCCTTGCCGTCGACCAGCTTCGTGCCGAGCTTGAGCCGAGTGAGGAACGTGGACGGGTTCGACCCGGACCGGCCGTGGTCGAGGAATTCCCGCAGCGTGGCCTGGAATCCGACGGTGACCACGAGGCTCGCGCCGTGCGCGTCGGCCAGCAGCAGGGCGAGGTCCTCGGCGTTGCCGGACGCCGGGAAGGTGACCGCGCCGATGCCCAGGTCCTGGATCCGCTCGACGCCCGGCGCGTGCCCGTCCGGCTGCGCGGGGACGACGACCTCGCCGCCGCTGCGCAGCGTCGCGGTGCCGATCCCGGTCGGGTCGCCGACCATGACGTCCGGCTGATAACCCTGCGCGCGCAGGGTGTCCGCGCCCGCGTCGACGCCGATCAGCACCGGCCGGTGCTCGCCGATGTACTTCTTGAGCTTCTTGAGGTCCTCGGCGTGCCCATTCCCCGCGGCGACGACCAGCACGTGCCGGTCGCGCACCGGGACCTTCAGCTCCGGCACGCCGACGCCGTCGAGGATCAGCGTCCGCTCGCGGCGCAGGAACTCGATCGTGTTGGCGGAGAAGGCTTCCAGCTGGGTCGACATCCCGGCCTTCGCCTCGATCATCTGGTCGGCGACGCTTTCCGGGGTCTGCTCGACCCCGGTCGCCAGCTGCCGCTCCCCCAGGTAGACCGCGCCCTCGTGGACGCGCAGCTTCGTGCCGTCCTTGACGCTGCGCAGCAGGTCCCCGCCGACCGAGTCGACCAGCGGGATGCCCGCCGCCACCAGGATTTCCGGGCCGAGGTTGGGGAACCGGCCGGAAATCGACGGGGACGCGTTGACCACCGCGGCGACCTCGGCGGCGACCAGCGCGTCGGCCGTGGCCCGGTCGAGGTCGAGCTGGTCCAGCACGACGATGTCGCCCGCGCTGACCCGGCGCAGCAGTTCCCTCGTGCGCCGGTCGACCCGCGCGACACCGATGACGCCGGGGAGGGCTTCTTGGTTCCGCGCGAGTAGACCAGTGAGCTTCATGTGGCTGATGGTGACAAATTTGTGCCGGGGTGCGGAGCCGACGCGCCGATGCGGACGTGACTCGTTGTGGTGAGCCATGTCGCGCGGTAGGCGGAGCCGGGGTTAACTGTGCGGTCCGCCCGCCTCGAAATCGAGGTTGGACCAGGGGCTCGCGGGATCGTTCAGCAGCCGGTGGCGCACCCGGGCGGCCGAAACGTATTCCGGCCCGAATTCCTCGCCGTCGAGCGCGAGCAGCCTGCCCAGCACGTATCCGGTGGACAATTCCGCCCAGGAACCGTGGTAGCGCCGGGCGATCGCGCCGGCTTCCAGCACCATCAATTCCGCGGTGAGCGCGTCGCAGTACCCGACCGCCAGACCCCAGCGCGCCAATTCGACCGCGCGGCCGACGTCCCAGCCGATGATGCTGTCCACCACGCCGTCCGGCTCGAGCAGGCCGTCGGCGCGGAACCGCTGTTCGTACCGGACGATCCGGCGCACCGCATCGAGGAGCGGACCGGCCTGGTCCTCGGCGTCGTTGTCGGCGCACCACTGCCGGACCAGTTCGACCCAGCCGTAGACGTCCAGCGCCAGCCCGCTGCGGGCGCGCAGCACGAGCACGAGGTTTCCGGTGGTGAGCTGGTAGGAATCGCCGAGCAGCCGGTCCATCGCGGCCCGCCAGCCCGTCGCGTCCGCGACGCCCCACCAGTCGCGCAGGCCGCGGACCTCGGCGACGTAGTCGTGGTAGCGCGCGTCGAGGACGTTCCACGGTTCGGCCGACAGCACCGCCTGGTGCGCGCCGCAGGCGAGCGCGTGCGCGACCGGACCGTCGAGAAGTCCGTACCGGGCCGTGTAAAGCCGCTCGACCTGCTGCTCCACCGCGGTGACCCGGTGCGGGTTCGCGTCGACCCAGGGCAGCACGGCCGCCGCGCTCACCCGCCATTCGCCGAGCGTGCCGCGGTTGAACACGACTTGTTCCTCGTGGCCGAGACCGTGCGTGGCCCAGTCGAGGTCGCCGCTGAGGAACACCACGTCCGCGCCGAAATCCGGCAGCGCGCCGCGGGTGAACACCTGCAGCGACGGTTCGCCGCCGTGCGCGCAGCAGACTTTCGCGGGCGACCAGGTCCGGTCCTGCGCGAGCCGTTGCGCCTCGTCCCGGTGGATCGGCACGAACAGCTCCTCGTCGCCGAGGAGTCCGAGGAAGCGGTCGAGATCGTCCTCCCGCCGCGCGCGGGCGAGTTCGGCTTCGACGTCGGCCAGCGTGGCCCAGGTCATGGAATCCGGTCAGCCCTTCTTCGCGCGCTTGCGCTTCGCGCCGGTGTTCTTCGCCTTGTCTTTCTCCGCCGTGGCAAGGAGTTCCTCGGCGTGGGCGCGGCCGGTCTCGGTGCCGTCCATGCCGGCGAGCATCCGGGCCAGTTCGCGCACCCGGTCGTCCTGGTCGAGCGTTTTCACGCCGCTGCGCGTGACGCCGCCGCTGGTTCCCTTGTCCACCACCAGATGCTGGTCGGCGAACGCGGCGACCTGCGGCAGGTGCGTGACCACGAGGACCTGGTGGGTGCGCGCGAGCCGCGCCAGCCGCCGTCCGATCTCGACCGCGGCCCGGCCGCCGACCCCGGCGTCGACCTCGTCGAACACCAGCGTCTGCACGGTGTCCGCGTGCGCCAGCACGACCTCGATCGCCAGCATCACCCGCGACAGCTCACCGCCCGAAGCGGCCTTGTGCACCGGCAGCGGCGGCGCGCCGTTGTGCGCCCGCAGCAGCAGTTCCACTTCGTCGACGCCGTCCGGGCCCGCGTGCACCGCGTGTCCGTCGATCGCGAGCGCCTGCCGGTCGCCGTGCTCGGCCGGACGCTGCTCGACGGTGATCTCCAGCTCCGCCTGCCCCATCGCGAGACCGGACAGCTCCTTGGTGATCGCCGTCGCCAGTTCCGCGGCCGCCTTGCCGCGCGCGGCGGAAACCTCGGTGGCGTGCGCGACCAGCTGCACGGCCAGCTCGTCCCGGCGCAACGCCAGCGCGGACAGGGCTTCTTCGGACGTGTCCATCGATTCGAGCCGACGGCGCGCGTCTTCGGCCCATGCCAGCACTCCGTCGACATCCGCGGCGTACTTGCGGGTGAGCCGCTTGAGATCGGCCTGCCGCGCGAGCACCTTCTCCAGCAGCGCCGGGTCGGCGTCCAGGTTCTCGACGTAGCTGCCCAGCTCCGCGCCGACGTCACTCAGCAGCGTGGACGCTTCTTCCAGCCGCGGCACGAGGTCGCTCAGCGCGGAATCCTCCGCCGACACCAGCCGCCGCACCGCCTCGCCGACCAGGCCGAGCGCGCCCGGCGCGTCCGGATCGCCGTCCTGCGCGCCGGACACCGCCGCGTGCGCCTCGGTGGCCGTCGCACGCAGTTCGTCGACCGCGGCGAGGCGTTTGATCTGCTCGGTGAGCTCGACGTCCTCGCCCGGTTCTGGGGCGACCGCGTCGATCTCGTTCAGCCCGTGCTTCAGCAGGTCCGCCTGCTGCGCCATCTCGCGGGAGCGGTTGGAGCGCTCGCTCAGCTCGGTGATGACGGCCAGCCATTCCTCGCGGACCTGGCGGTAGGCGGCGAGCGGCCGCCCGACGTCCTCGCCGGCGAACCGGTCGATGACCGCGCGCTGCTCGGCCGGGCGCAGCAGCCGCAGCTGGTCGTTCTGCCCGTGCACGGCGATCACCTGCTCGGACAGGTCGGACAGCACCCCGACCGGCACCGACCGGCCGCCCAGGTGCGCCCGCGAGCGCCCGTCGGCCGCGACCGTGCGCAGCGCGATGACGCTGCCGTCCTCGTCGACGTCGGCCCCCGCGTCGGTGACGATGCGGGCGGCCGCGTCGTCCTTGCCCACGGTGAACCGGCCCTCGACGAATGCCTTCAGCATCCCGTTCCGGACCTTCGACGCCTCGGCCCGTCCGCCCGAGAGCAGATGCAGCCCGGTGACGACCATGGTTTTGCCCGCACCCGTCTCACCGGTGACCACGGTGAAGCCCGCGTGCAGTTCCAGCAGGGCTTCCTCGATGACTCCGAGGCCCTGGATGCGCATCTCGGCCAGCACGACGCATACGGTAGCGGCCCGCACCGACCTTCTGTGCGTTCGAGGTCCGCTAACTCTTCTTTTCGCTGGTCGAACACTTGTGCGGGCGCGTCGCGGATCAGCCGCCCTGGCGCTCCCCGCCGCGCCGGTCGCGCCAGCTGCGCACCGGCAGGCCGAACTTGTACACCAGCCGGTCGGTGAACACGCCGTCCCACAGCCGCACCAGCCGCACCGGCTGCTTGCCGCACACGACGCGCACCAGCGCGCCCGGCGGCAGGTCGAACGACCGCAGCCCGTCGCAGGTCAGCGCCGCCTTCGGGCCCTTCGGGTCGATGCCGACGGTGATCACCGACTCGGGTGACACGACGAGCGGACGGGAGAACATCGCGTGCGCGTTGCTCGGCACCACGAGCAGCGCCTCTACGTCCGGCCACAGCACCGGGCCGCCCGCGGAAAAGGCGTACGCGGTGGAACCGGTCGGCGTCGCGCACAGCACGCCGTCGCAGCCGAAGGACGACACCGGGCGGCCGTCGACCTCGATCAGCGCGTCGAGCACCCGCTCGCGGCTGAACTTCTCGACGCTGGCCTCGTTGAGCGCCCAGGTCCGGTAGATCTCCGCGCCGTCGGCGGTGACCGTGACGTCGACCGTCATCCGGTCCTCGACGTGGTACTCGCGATCGACCACGCGCTGCACGGCGTCGGCGAGCGCGTCCGAATCGGCCTCGGCGAGGAAGCCGACGCGGCCGAGGTTCACGCCGAGCACCGGCACCTCGGCCGGGCGGGCGAGCTCCGCCGCGCGCAGCAGGGTCCCGTCGCCGCCGAGGACGAACACGAGTTCGGCGCCCTCGGCCGGGTTGTGCTCGGGCGCGACCACGGTGCACGGCTTCGCCATGCAGCCGTCCGGGTCGATCAGCTGGAGAACGTCCTCGTCGAGCACGCGCAGCCGGATCCCGGCCTTGGCGAACCGCTGGGACACCTCGCGGGCGGCCTCCCGGGTGGTGTCCCGGTCGGGGTGCACCACGAGGAGCACTTCACGTTCGGCGGTCACTGGGGTCCTTCCTGGACTGCGGTGCGCACGAGCCGTTCGGCGTCCTCGCTGCCCGCGTCTTCCGGCTCCGTTTTGCGGAGCCACACGAAGTATTCGACGTTCCCGGAGGGTCCCGGCAACGGGCTCGCGACGACCCCGCGCAGCGACAGGCCGAGCTTCGCGGCTTCGGCGAGCACGCCCAGCACGGATTCGACGCGCAGTTCCGGATCGCGCACCACGCCGCCGCTGCCGAGCCGGTCCTTGCCGACCTCGAACTGAGGTTTGACCATCGGCAGCAGATCCGCGCCGTCGCGGGCGCATTCGGCGAGCGCGGGCAGCACGAGCTTGAGAGAGATGAAGGAAAGGTCGCCGACGACGAGATCCACCTGGCCGCCGAGGACGTCGGGCGTCAGGTTGCGGACGTTCGTGCGGTCGAGGACCACGACGCGATCGTCGGTCTGCAGCTTCCAGTCGAGCAGCCCGCGCCCGACGTCGGCGGCGATGACCTGGTCGGCGCCGTTGCGCAGCAGCACATCGGTGAACCCGCCGGTGGACGCGCCCGCGTCGAGACAGCGACGGCCCTCGACGGTGAGCCCCTCGGGACCGAAACGCTCAAGCGCGCCAAGGAGTTTGTGCGCACCGCGCGACGCCCAGCCCGGGTCGTCCTCGTCCTTCACGACGATCGGCGCGTCGTTTTCCACGCCGGTGGCAGGTTTCGTGGCGACCATGCCGCGCACGGTGACCTTGCCGCCGGTGATGAGCGCGGAGGCCTGTTCGCGGGAGCGCGCGAGTCCGCGCCGCACGAGTTCCGCGTCGAGCCTGGCCCGTTTGGCCACGCCGGTCAGACCTTGTCGATGCTGGACAGGGCCACGGTCAGCTCGGTGTGCACGGCCTCGAACCGGTCCACGTGCTCGGCGGGCGGCAGCGTGTCGAGGTCGTCGAGCCCGGCGACGGCCTCGTCGATGCCCGCCCGCGGGTCAGTCTGCTGCGGGCCGGGTCCGGGGATCGGCGGGGGTCCGGGAACCGGCCGCGGAACGTTCGGGTGCACAGCCCCAAACTACCAGTCAGGCCAGCCCGAGCCCGGTCACTGCCGCCGCGGCCGCGTCGCCGTCCGCGCGCACCTGCGAGACGCCCGTGCGCCACGCCGCGTCGCACAGCGCGCGCAGCAGGTCGAGCTTGTCGCCTTCGCCGCGGACGGTCAGCACGTCCCCTTCGCTGATCTCCCAGCCGGTTCGCTTGCCGACGCGCAATTCGTCGGCCGGCTGCGCGAGCGCGGTGAGGTCGGCGGCGAGGTGAGTCGGCCGTTCCGCCGGGATCGCGGTGAGCAGCGTCGCCGGAGTCGCGATGCCGGTGAGGACGCACAGCGAGTCGAGCCCCGCCGCGACCGCACCCGCGATGTCCGTGTCGAGCCGGTCCCCGACCACCAGCGGGCGCTTCGCCTTCGCCGACCGCGCGGCCGTCTCGAACAGCAGCGGCTGCGGCTTCCCCGCGACGACCGGCTCCGCCCCGGTGGCGATCTTGAGCGCCCCGACCATGGACCCGTTGCCCGGCATCAGCCCGCGCTCGGTCGGCAGCGTGGTGTCGGTGTTCGTCGCGACCCACAGCCCGCCTGCCCGGATCACGATGCTCGCCTCGGCGAGGTCCGCCCATCCGGTTTCCGGCGAATGTCCTTGCACCACCGCGGAAACGTCGTCGCCCGCAGTCCGCACCGGTTCCAGTCCCACGGCGGAGATCTGGTCGCCGAGCGAGACGGTGCCGACGATGAGCACCTTCGCCCCGGACGGCAGCCGGTCCCGAAGGAGCCCGGCCGCCGCCTGAGCGCTCGTGTGCACCTCTTCGGTGTCCGCGGAGATCCCGCGGTCCCGGAGATGCTCCGCGACCGCCGACGGGGCCTTGGACGCGTTGTTGGTCACGAACCGGACCGCCGTGCCCTTGTCGCGCACGGCGGCCACGGCTTCCGCGGCGCCCTCGATCACCTGCGTCCCGTGGTACACGGTGCCGTCGAGATCGAACAGCAGCGCGTCGTAGGCCACGTCAGTCATCCGTCTCGCTGGAACCGTTCGCCTCGTTCGCGTTCGCCTCGTTCGCCAGGTCCGCGGCCCGCTCGGCGGCGTCGGTCTCGTCCTCGGCGTCGGCCTCCGCGGCGTTCAGGAACCACTGCACGGCCTCTTCCTTGCGCCCGGCAGCCTCGAGGTTGTCGGCGTACGCGTAGAACAGGCGCGCGCTCCACGGATCGCGCTTGGCCGCCTGGAGGTCCGGCCCCTGCAACGACACGACCGCCGCGTCCAGCTGCCCGAGATCGCGCCGCGCACCCGCCGCGACGATCGCCAGCTCGACCTGGGTCGACTTGGTGAGCCGTTCCTTGTCGGTCTCCTTGGCGAGGTCGAGGGCGCGCTCCGGACGGCCGAGCGCGCGCTCGGCGTCCGCGATGATCGCGATGTGCTCGTCGCTGCGCGTCATCCGCCGGACGGCGCGCAGTTCGGACAGCGCTTCCTGCCAGTTGCCGGCGTGGTAGGCGACCAGCCCGAGCCCTTCGCGGACGATCGGCACCCGAGACGCCTTGGTCTTCGCGTACCGCGCGTGCTCGAGCGCGGCCTCCGGGTCCTCGTCGACCAGCCCGCCCGCGGCGACTAGATGCTTACCGACGGTCTCCGCGAGCCCCTTCGGCAGGGTCCGCAGCTCGCGGCGGACTTCCTCGTCGAGGTCGGAGAACTCGATGTCCTCAGGCAGTTCCGGAGCTTCGAGCAGCTCGCGGGCGAGTGCCGCGTCCTGCTCCTCGACCGTCACCGGCCGCTTGGTGCGCGGACGGTCGTCCCTGCGGTCACGCCGGTCACCCCGGCTGTCGCGGCTGTCCCTGCTGCCACGGTTGTCGCGGTCGCCACGCTCGCTGCGATTGTCGCGGTCGCCACGGTCGCTGCGATTGTCGCGCTCCCGACGGTCCTGCCGCTCGCCGCGGTCGTCCCGGCTGTCCTGCGGCCGTTCCTGGCCCTCAGCGGCCTCGACGCTGTCGGTCCGGTCCCCCGCACCCGACTCGACGTCCGCGGTACCCGAGCCCACAGTCACCTCGTCGACCACCGCGGATTCCTCGACCGCAGCCGACGAGGTCTCCTCGACCTCGTCGCGCCGCCCGCGGACACCCTCGTCCTGACGGTCATTCCGGAACCCACCGTCGCGCTGGTCCTTGCGGAACCCGCCCGAACGCTCGTCCCGGCGATCCCCGCCAGGCCGCTTGTCCCCGGCGCGGTCGTCGCGACGGAACCCGCCGGACCGCTCGCCCCGATAGCCGCCCTCGTCGCGCCGTTCATTGCGGAACCCGCCGGAGCGGTCATCACGCCGGTCGTTCCGGTATCCGCCGGAGCGATCGTCGCGCCGATCCCCGCGGTAACCGCCTTCATCGCGGCGGTCATTGCGGAACCCACCGGACCGATCGTCCCGCCGGTCTCCGCGGTAGCCGCCTTCGTCGCGCCGCTCATTGCGGAAGCCGCCCGAACGGTCGTCCCGCCGGTTGTCGCGGAACCCGCTGGAGCGATCGTCCCGGCGATCCCCGCGGTAACCGCCTTCGTCGCGGCGGTCATTGCGGAACCCGCCCGGACGGCTGTCGCGACGCTCGTCGCGATCGTTGCGGAACCCGCGGTCGTCGCGCCGGTTTCCACCGAACCGGTCGTCCCGGAATCCGCCGGACCCGCGCCGATCGTCGCGGAATCCACCGTCGCGCGGACCGCGGTCGTCCCGGTCCCGGTAGCCACCGGGTTTGCCGCCGCGGTCATCCCGGTAGCCGCCCGGCTTGCCACCGCGGTCATCCCGGTAGCCCCCGGGTTTGCCACCCCGGTCGTCCCGATACCCGCCCGGCTTGCCACCGCGGTCGTCGCGGTAGCCGCCGCGCGCCTCGCGATCGCCGGGCTTGCCACCGCGGTTGTCACGGTCGCCGTAACCGCCGCGCCGGTCGTTGTCGCGGAATCCGCCGGACCCGCGCCGATCGTCGCGGAACCCACCACCCTGGGAGTCCTTGCCGCGGTATCCGCCCGGCCCGCGCCGGTCGTCGCTGCCGCGCCGGTCGTCGTTCCAGCGCCCGCCGGACCGCTCTCCGTACGAGGACTTGCCCTGCGGCCGCCCGCCGCGATCGCTGTAAGACTTCCCTTCCGGACGATCACCGTACGATTTGCCGGGCCCGCCGGAGCGCTCGCCGTAGGACGAACGTCCCTCGGGACGCCCCGAACGGTCGCCGTAAGGCTTTCCGCCGGAACGATCGCCGTAAGACTTGCCTTGCGGACGGTCGAACTCGCGCTTGCCGCGGGGGCGGAAGTCGCGGTCGTCGTCACGTTTCCCGGCGTAGCCGCGGTTTTCGCGGGGGCCGTCGCCGCGATCGGGTCGGCCGGCGAACCCGCCGGACCCGCGTGCGCCGCGGTCGTCCCGCCGGGGCCGGCCCTGGTGGCTGTCCCGCCCGCCGCGGTCCTGCCGCGCGCCGCGCCGGTCTCCCCGGGGCGCGTCGGACCGGCCGCCGCGGGAGTCCTGGTCGCGGCGAGCCGACCGACCGGACCCCTCATCCGCTGAGTCACGTCGACCGAACTCGGACACCTGGCCTCCTGCCATAGACAACTCTGGAATTCTGAAGACGGCCCTCCGTACGAGGGCCGATTGACTATCCTACGGGCCCGTTCGGAGCAACCTCGCGCGGGCGGACCTGAGCCGCCTCGCGCGCCCTCCGAGCGGACGCGAACATGAGTCTGGGCCCCGGGAGAACCACCAGGGGTTCTCGGACCGGGGCCCAGACCTATCAGGTTAAGTTCGGCGGTGTCCTACTCTCCCACAACCCTTCGGTTGCAGTACCATCGGCGCAGTCAGGCTTAGCTTCCGGGTTCGGAATGGGACCGGGCGTTTCCCTGACGCTAAAACCACCGAAA
>NZ_JARACH010000077.1:0-40952 GCF_029087445.1 Amycolatopsis sp. La24 | reverse complement strand
TTTCTACAACAGTGTGCGGCGGCACTCCGCTATCGGGATGCTCAGCCCCGACAACTTCGAGCAGGCACTCCGAACGGCTGCCTGAACCCCTCGTAAGCCCCTGTCCACCATTCGGGGTGAACCTCATTGGGCTGCTCGGCGTAGCGCACAGTGGGGTGAGTTTGCCTGTTTCCGGCACCCCGGTGTGAGCAGTTGGTTACAGTGGCATCCGGAGGGGCCTCTGACTGGTTGCCTGGTCAAGAGGCGGTGCACGGGCACGGGAGGGGCAGGCATGGCTGAGGACGGCCTGGGGAAAGCGATAGAAACGACCGGGTGGCTGACCGGGCTGCCGATCACCGTCGTGGGCACTGCGATGAACGTCGCTCAGGGGGTGTCGGACGCTGCCGCGGTGGCATCTGCCACGAAGGCAGGTGCCGGATTCACCCTGAGTCCGGATGAGGCTCGTTCGCTCCTCGAGCGGGCGAAGAGGCTCAGGGAAAACGTGGCGAAGATGCAGGCGGATGCGCAAGCGCTGGCCAGGCTCACTCCGCCCTCGCCGGACCCGGGAAGCGTGGGATTCAACCAGCAGGCGGTCACCACTTTCTCAGCGGGCAGGGACTCGCTGAATGCCATGGACCAGTACATGGTGGAGTTGATTGGCCGCCTGGAGAAGGCATTGGGCATCGTCAGCGAATCGGACAGCCATGCAGCTGCGGACGTGAAGGCTGTCGGAGAGACCGAGCAGGGCAAGGGGCTACTTGGATGAGGATGCGGTTCTCGGTCTCGGTTGTCAGCGTCGCGACGGCTGTATTGCTGGCGGGGTGCTCCGGCGGTTCGACGCCAAGTACTTCTCCTGGCGCGACGAATGCTCCCCCGTCATCTTCCGCAGCGGGCAAGACGTTGCCGTATGCGGGTGCTCCGAAGGTGGAGCATCCATTGCCGGAGTCGGTGTTGTCCGTGCATCCGTGTGACGGTGCGCTTACTTCGGAGCAGGTGAACACTCTTCTCGGGAAGCCGACGCAGGGTGAACATGCCGACAACCCAGCACTCGGGGCAGAGTGTCATTGGTCGAACAAGGATGCCGGCTCATTGGCTACGGTGCTCTATACGACCAAGGTGGCAGATGGGTTAAGCGCGGTATATGCGAACACGAAGCCACAGTCGAAGTTATGGCGCCCGTTGTCCCCTATTCAAGGCCTTCCAGCTGTAGCTTCTTCGGTTTATCAGCAGCAGGCAGGGAAAAATTCTTTCTGTCAAGTGACTGTTGGTATTAGTGACCAGAAAACAATTGATGCATCAGTCACGCTTGGCTATTCGCAGATCGGCAAGACGGATCCGTGTGATGCGGCGGCGGTCGTTGCGGACATGGTGGTCACCAATCTGAAGAAGAAGGCGGGTGAGTGACCGATGGGGTTCTTCGACTTCATCGGCGAGAGCGCCCAGTGGATTGGCGACCGGATCAGTGACGCGGATGACTGGGTCAACGATCGGCTCAAGGACGCTGGGAACTGGTTTTCCGACTTCTACCACGGGAACCTCGGTGATCAAGCTCTTCCGGCGCCGGCGATTGTGCAGCAGGTTCAGCAAGGGCCCGGAACGTCGTCGTGGGACAGTGGTAGTTCCATGGTTCAGAAGATGATCCAGGAGCACAACCAGAACAGCGACGACGCACAGCAGATCACCACCATGCTGGAATCTGTCTGGACCGGCGACGGTGCGGACGCGGCTCGGGCTCGGTTGAGGCCGTTGTCGGATGCTTCTTCTACTTCTGCGCAGGCGTACGTGGTCAATGGGCAGAAGTTGGTCGACACCACGCACGGCTACAACGACATGAAGATCGCGTTGCAGGCGATGCCTCCCACGCCTCCGCACAAGAATCTTTGGGACCAGGGGACTCCCTGGGACACTGATACCGAGAAGCAGATCAACGAGTACAACGCTGCTGCCAATCACAATGTCGAGCGGTATCAGAAGTACGCTGACCAGGCTAAGACCAATGGTCAGGGGTTGAATAGCAATTACGGTCAGGTTTCCGGGTTCGACGGGCAGAATCTCAAGATCGACTCCGGGGAAGATCGCGGCAAGGGCAAGACCGGGTCGCACGAGAAGGTCTATCGAAAAGGCGGGCAGGATTCTGGTGGGCCTGGGAGGGGGCCGGGGGCCGTTGGCGGGCCCGGGAATGGGCCAGGAACCAGCGGGCCAGGGACCAGCGGCCCGGGAACCGGTGGGCCGGGAACCAGCGGGCCTGGGGGTAGTGGGTCTGGGGTTACTGGCGGACCCGGTGGGGTGTCGTACCCGCCGGGAGGTGTCACGGTGCCGCCGGGGTATCGGCCGGGGGATGGTGATGGGACTTCGACGGCTGGGTGGACTCCGCCGTCGGTTGATCGGGGTGGTGGGTCGAACTGGACTCCGTCGACGCCGACTTCCTGGGGCAACGGCACCGGCAACAGCACCGGCACAGGCAACAGCGGCGGTAGTACCTGGACGCCGGGCGGGTTTGGGCCGTTCGGTGGAGCAGGCGAAACCGCGGGGCGCAGTGGCGGGATCGCGGCTCGGCTTGGCGGCGGTGCGGGTGCGGGCACAGGCACAGGCGTAGGAGCCGGAGCCGGGGTCGGCGCGGGTGAAGAAGGTGCGGTCCGCGGAGGGGCCGGAGCGGCGGGCAAGGGCGCGGCTGGAGCCAAGGGCGCACCCGGAATGGGTGGCATGGCCGGCGCAGGAAAAGGCAAAGGCGAGGAAGACAAGGAACACCAACGCAAGTACGGAATCGACGACGACTCGGCCTTCTCGCTCGTTGACGAGAACGGCGAGCGGACCCTCGACCCCCGGACCGGGCTGCCTCCTACGCCTCCGACGATTGGTGGTTGAGGGGCTCGATGACGATCATCGACAGACCGCTGCGGATGCCGCGGTCGGTGTTTTTGGCGCTGTGGCACGAGGAAAACCTCGGGAAAGCGCCGGTGGTGGTTGAGGACACCCCGATGTATCTCACCGAGGAAGGCGCGGCCGAGCGGGCGAAGCGGACGCGCGGGCTTCTCGAAGACCTTGGCGGGACGGCGGATGCGTTGCGAGGCACGCTCAAGCTGCTCGCGACGGCGCGGCATGAGGTGTACGGGTGGACTGACTTCGGCACCCATCAGGAGGACAACGGGGCGATTCTCGTCGCGGCGACCAAACCCGACGCCGTTCGGTTGATTACCGACTCGGAGTTCGTTCAGCTGGATCCGGTGTCGCCGGACGAGTTGGCGGCTTGTTTGGTCATGGCGATGCCGGAATGTCCGCCGGCCTCCGTGCGGGCGATGCGGGTCAGCCGGGAGTACTACGACAACGGCGGGGCGGACCCGTTGGCTGAGGAGGGTGGCGAGGCGGACGAGTTGCGGTATCTGATGCGGGCGCCGCGCGACGCGGTGCATCAGTTGCATGCCGCGGTCCGCGATGGGCGAGGCGAGCGGAGGTACAGCTCGCCGCTCTCGGTGCTTGATCTCAGTGGGCGCGGGCGGGTGTTGAGCTTCCAGACCACCAACGGTGGCGAGGCGCAGATTAGCGTCTACCCGGGAAATCGGGCCTCCTTGATCGATGCGGTGAACCGGGCACTCGTCAGTTTGCGATAAAAACTAGTAACCGCGTTTCCCTTTCTCGTGTTCCGCGTTAACCAAAGCGTCGGGTTCACAGAGAGGTGAAACGGAATGGGCGTACGCGCGTTCGGACGGGGCATGGTCCTCCTGGCAGCGGCGGTGGTCGCGCTCGGCGGGGGCACCGCGGTGGCAGCGACCGGGAAAGAACCGACCGGTCCGGTGCAGCCGAACATCATCGCCGCGGCGATCTACTCGGCCGGGCAGCCGACGATCGCGCCGCCGGGGGCCAACGACTGGAACTGCAAACCTTCCGCGGAGCATCCGAACCCGGTGCTGCTGTCCAACGGCACCACGGCCAACGCGTACGAGAACTGGGCGAACCTCTCCCAGCGGCTCGCCGACGAGGGGTACTGCGTGTTCGCGGGGAACTTCGGCGGGTCGCCGGGGGCGTTCCTGCAGACGGTGGGTCCGGTCGCCGGGACGGCGGGCCAGCTCGCGACCTTCGGGGACAAGATTCTCCAGGCCACGGGGGCCTCGAAGCTCGACGTCGTCGGGCATTCGCAGGGCGGGATGAACCCGCGCTACTGGATCAAGTACCTCGGCGGCGCGAGCAAGATCGGCAAGCTGATCGGGCTGTCTCCGTCCAACTACGGCACCAGCCTGTTCGGGCTGCTCACCGCGATCCAGGCGATCCCGCCCGCGCGCGATCTCGTCGGCGTGGCTTGTGCGGCTTGCAATGAGCAGTCGACCGGGTCGGCGTTCCTCAAAGATCTCAACGCCGGCGGCGACACAGTTCCGGGCGTCGACTACACCGTCATCCAGACCAGGTATGACGACGTTGTCACCCCGTACACCAACGCGTTCCTCAAGCCCGCGCCCAACGTGAAAAACCTCGTCCTCCAGGACGTCTGCGGGCTCGACTACACCGACCACCTCGGCATCACCTACGACCCGATCGCGCAGCGCGAGGTGCTCAACGCACTCGACCCGCAGCACGCGAAAAAGCCCAACTGCATGTTCGTGCCCCCGGTGATCAGCTGAGATACCCCCGCCCCGGGGTATAAACGCGAACACTTTCGCCGACCTGGTTGTGCGGACTCCGGCTCCGGTGTCACAGTCGGTGACATGTTCTGGCTGCTCCCCGACACCTGGACGCCGCACGACGAGGCCGAGCTGGTCGCCGGATGGCGGCTCTGGCTCGAGCTGAGCGACCGCGCGTGGCCCACCGCGTCGTGGGACGGCACCCCGTCCGGCGCGGTGGGTCCGTTGCGCGAACTGCTCGACGCGTGCGACGAAATCGAGAGCACGTGCCGGGAAACGGCCGAGCCGTCCGCGGAGTTCACGGACATCGTTCAGCCGCTGGTGCTGTGCGCGAGCGCGGTCATCTGCCTCTGGTGGGACGACCACGCCCCGCTCGACTCCACCCGCGCGAAGGCGCTCCACGAGGACCTGCGCCGGTTTTCGGCCCTCGCGGAGCGCGTTCTCACGCTGTTGTCCGCCCACGGCGGCTGGACGGAACTCGACCTGGCCCGCCGCCACCCGGCTTGAGCCGGTACTCGGCGAAACTGGTGACCAACGTGCCCTCGCCTTGGGTGAGCGCGGGCAGTGCTTGTTCCAATTCGTGCGCTGAGACGGCGGGGAGATGACCGTCCACAGTGCACCGATCGCCGGTGATCACTGGTTCGCCGGGGACTGCGCGTAGCTCGATTAGCTTGCGCAGTACGGCGCTGATCGCGGAAGCCGGAGCCTCCAGTTCGAACGCGTGGACTGGTTCGTACACGCGGGTTCCGGCTTGACGAAGCGCCTCCTGCAGAACCAACCGTGTCATGCCGCGGAAATCGCCGGCGGTGCTGGCTGGTGGGTAGAACGCGGTGTCGGTGAGGGTGACCACGCAGTCGATCACTTCCCGGCCGTGCAAACCCTCGTGCAGGACCTCGTGGACAGTGTCCTCAATGGCCGTGTGGAAGGAAAGCGGCAGCGAGCCTAGTTCGACTTCCAGCCGGTAGTCGGTACCGGAGCCGGGCGGGCCGGGTTCGACGCGGAGTCCGACGGTGGCCCAGAAGAACACACGCTCGTCCGGGGCGGGACGGCGCACGCGATGCCCAGTCCCATGTAGACGTTCGACCAGCAGCGGTCGTGACTCCTCGAATTCGGCGGCGATGCCGAACTCTTCGGCGAGGGTCGTCCGGATGACTTCTTTCTGTACCTCGCCGTACAGGCGGACGGTGATTTCCTGATCCTGTCGGCGGATGCTGATCAACGGGTCCTGTTCGGACAGTCGGGTCAGCGCGGTGTACAGCGCGCTGGTCTGCTCTGGATCGACCGGGTACACCAGCGTTTCCAGGCTCGGCGGGGCGAAGAACCGGTCCTGAGACAGGTCGGCGCTGTCGCCTAATCGGTCGCCGATCCGGATCTCCGGCAAGCCCCAGACGCGTGCGACATCTCCAGCCAGCGCCTCGCCGGACACGGGGGTCGCGCCGTGCTCGAACACTCGTACTGTCGACGGGCGGCCGACACCTTCCGCGCCCACGCGGCGGAAAGGTACCGGTCGGCGTGCTGCCAGGGTGCCGGAAAACATTCGTACGTAAGCGATTTTCTCGCCCGAGCGGCCGCGTTCGATTTTGAAGACCGTGGCGTCGAGCGGTCCGTCGCCGCGGCGTTCGCGAGATGGCAGCAATTCGTAAACACCAGCAATGAGATCGGCGACGCCAGCGCCGGTGGCTGCGGAGCCGAAGAAGACTGGATACACCGAGGCAGTGGATACCTGGCGCACCAATGCTTTTCGGTAATCCACAGGAGACGCTGTACCGGCTACATAGGACTCAAGGAAGACGTCGTCTCCGGCGAGAGCGTCGGCGAGTCGTTCGTCGAAGGGCAGTGGCACTGGGTGGGCGTTAGCGGTGCCGAGCTCCTTTACCGCGCTCATTGCGACACAATGCGGAGAAAGCTTGGTACGCAAGGATTCCAGCAGCGACGCTTCCCGCGCGCCGGTGCGGTCGATCTTGTTCACGAATACCAGCAACGGAATGCCGAGCCGGAGGAGCGTGCGCATCAGCACGCGGGTCTGGGCTTGCACTCCTTCCACTGCGGACACGACGAGTACCGCGCCGTCGAGCACGCCGACGGCGCGTTCGACCTCCGCGATGAAATCGGGGTGGCCGGGGGTGTCCACGAGGCTGAGCCGGTGGCCGGGCGTGCTGACCGCCACTACGGCGGACTTGATGGTGATGCCGCGCCTGCGTTCGAGGTCGAGCGAATCGGTCTGGGTGTCGCCGTCGTCGACGCGACCGGCATGGTCGATCACGCCGGTCTCGAACAGCAGACGTTCGGTGAGGCTGGTTTTACCTGCGTCGATGTGTGCCAGGATGCCGATGGTCAGTGTTTTCATGCGTGCGGAAGTCCTCAGCTGCGGGAGACAGGCCGAACTGGGGTCGATCGGACTGTCGGCGCATCGGGACTCCTCGCAGGTAGCGAACAACAGCGAACTACACGGCCGCGAGCAGCACATACCCGCGGTTATCGGCACGGTAGCGCCGGGCCGGGCGCGGTGTACAGCGAGTTTTCGGTGCCTGTCGGTTTCCTGTCGATCACTGGCTGACACCCCCGCGGCGGTGTTCAGCGCCCTACCGTGGGCCTGGTCAGTTGAATTTTCACCTATCGGGAGCTGTCTCCATGTTGACTCGAGTCAAGGACGTCGCGCTGCTGCTCGGCCGGATCGGCATCGCGGTGGTGTTCTTCGCCCACGGCCTGCAGAAATGGGACAGCGGCGTCGGGGCGACCGCCGACATGTTCAGCCAGATCGGCATCCCGCTGCCGAGCGTCTCCGCGTTCCTCGTGATCGTGCTCGAACTGCTCGGCTCGATCGCGTTCGTCGTCGGCTTCCTGCTGCCGGTGGTCGCCATCGGCTACGCGATCAACATGGCCGGCGCGCTGATCTCGGTGCACGCGGCGCACGGTCTCACCGGCGAAGGCGGCTACGAACTGGTGCTGGTGCTCGGCCTCACCGCGCTGGCGCTGGGCTTCAATGGCGGACGGCTGTCCCTTGACCACGTGCTGTTCCGGCGTCGCCGCGAAGGGGCGCACGAACTGCAGAGCGCCTGAGCGCGTCGTGAGTGCTGATCACGGTTTCTAGCCATGGTCAGCACTCACGAGGGCAGGTCGGCGGTGGTGCGTTCGGCCTCGCGGCGGGCGGACAGTTTCGCCGGGTCGGCGTTCGTCACCTGGACCAGGTGCGCGCTGGCGGCGAGCGGAACGAGCAGGCCGTCGAGTACGCCGTCCGGCACCGTCCAGTCCATTGTGGACAACACTCGGTCCGCCGCAGTCAGGCCGAGTTTTGCCGCGCGCGCAGTGGCTTCCGCCCACACTTCGTCCACTGTGGAGGAACCGAGCGCGGGGGTGTCGCCAGGAGTCGGCTGCGCCGGGAAGAACTGGTCGCCGGACATCCGGGCTTCGCTGAGGTAGTCGAGCGCTCCGCCGGACGGCGGGGTCGACAGGCCGCGGCCCATCGGGTCGAGCGACACGATCGCGACGGCCGGGGCGTCGATCTCCTCGTCCGGGGTGGTGAACACGACCCGCGCGCCGTCGGGCTCCGAGACCACGCGGGCTCCGCACCACCACGCGCCGAGCAGCACGCCCGCGGTCTGCCAGTGCGCGGGCAGCCGCACCGCGACGGCGTCGCCCTGCTCCACGTCGAACTCGTCGACCAGCCAGTTCGCCGTTTTCGCAGCCCAGTTCTGCATCGTCGCCACAGACAGCTCGACCCGGCTGCCGACCCGGTCGTCGTAGTGCGTGATCAGCGGTTTCGCCGGCGAGGACAGAAGCGGGCGCAGCAGCTGCTCGGTGAGGCTCATGCGCCCGCCTCGCTAGCGCTCGGCGCGGCATGAGCCGAAGGCGCAGTGTTGGATGATTCGCTCGCAAGCTCGCTCATGTCCTCAGGCTAGTCGCGGCGTCAGTCGACGCAGGGCACGCCCGGGATTCCGGAGTCGAGGCTCTGCGAAACCGCACCGGCCGCCGCGCCGCCGCCCCCGGTGCTGCCGGTGCTGGTGCGTCCGGCCAGTCCCGCGACGAACTTCCGCACCGCCGCCGGATCGACCTCGACGATGCTCTGCCCGTCCTCGCTGCGGCCGTTCGTGGTGATCACCGGGATCGTCGCGAAGGTCAGGTCGCCGGACGCGATGCCCTTGACCTGCTGGGCGAACTCGAGCACGTCCAGGCTGTCGTCGAGGACGAACGACCGGTGCACCGCGTCCATCAGGCTGTTCAGCGTGCCCGGATTGGCGAGCGTGCCCGCGGACAGCACCTTGCGCAGCGCCGAGGACAGGAACGCCTGCTGCCGCTTGATCCGGTCGAGGTCGCCGTTCGGCAGGTTCTTGCGCTGGCGCACGAAGGACAGCGCCTCGCCGCCGCTCACCGTCTGCACGCCGCGGCGGAAGTTCGCGCCGGAGTCCTTGTCCGAGGTCGCGTGGTTGAGGCACACCGGCACGCCGCCGACGGCCTCGGTGATCAGGTAAAACCCGAGCAGGTTGATCTCGGCGTAGTGGTCGATGCGCGCTTGGGTGAGGTCCTGCACGGTCTGCACCAGCGCCCGCCGCCCGGCGGCGTCCGAATCGCGGGCGATCTTCGCCTGGTCGCGCTCGCCCTGCGCGCGTTCCTCCTGTTCGGCGTGCGCCTTGGCGACGCCGTACGCGGAGTTGATCTTCGCCTTGCCGCGGCCGGGCACGTCGACCCAGCTGTCGCGCGGGATCGACACCGCGGACGCCTTGCCGCCGTTCTTCGGGATCCGCAGCAGGATGACTGTGTCGGTATTGATGCCGGCCTTGTCCTCGGTGCGCAACGACTTCAGCATGCTCGGCGGCAGCGGGTTGCCCTGCTGGTCGGTGCGCGCGTCGCTGCCGACGAGCAGGATGTCCGTGCCGCCGTCGTCGGCGGGCGGGGCCGGGGGCTCGCCCGCGCGCGGGGTGAGGACGTCGGCGGTCGCGACGTTGTCCTGCAGTTTGTCCTTGGTGACGTACGCGTAGCCCGTGCCGCTCAGCGCGAGCAGGGAGACCAGGCCGATCGCGACGCGGCGGGTGATCCGGGTGGCCCGGCCCGAGCGGCGCTGCGGTTCCGGCGGCGGGGCCGGGTTCGACGGCTGGGGGAGTTCGACGCGCGGATGCGGCGAGGGTTTCCACTCGGAAGCGGCAGCGGCGCCCTCGGCGACCGGCTCGGTTTCGTCCGCGGCGGTGTCCTCGGCTGCCTCTTCGGCGGGGGGCTCAGACTCTTCGGCAGCGGGCTCAGCGGACGCGGATTCCTCGGCAGCAGGCTCGACGGCCGCGTGCTTCGGCTCCGGCGTTCCGGCGGATCCGCGGTCCGAGGCGTCGGAAACCGCCGGACTGTCGGCGGAATCCGCCGTCCGGTCCGGTTTGTCCTGGTTTTCGCTCACCCCGGCTACCTCCCCGTTCACCAGCGTACGGCCTGCGGCGCACCGGCACGCTGGGTGCTCGACTCTAGTTGACGCAGGGAACATCGCCCGCCGTGATGAGCGGCGCGGGTGAGGTCGACGGGCTGGACGGAGGGGCTCCGGACGGCGAGGACGCGGGCGGTGCCGCAGGAGGAGCCGAGGACGTCGTGGCCGGCGCGCCGGCGGTGTCGCGCGCGTCCTTGCCGAGGATCACCCGGACGTGCCCGGCGGCGACGTCGGCGTCCGGCTCGGCCTGAGCGTTGCTGCCGAGAGCTTGGCGGACCAGATCGGCGGCGGCCTCGTCCGACGGGTGATAGCGCAGCACCGTCGTCGCGCGGGTGGACAGCTTCGTGCTGGTGCCGAGCTGGAAACCCTTGCCTTGCAACAGAGTCTGCACCTGGTCGGCGGCGCCCGAGCCGGAGCCGTCGAACAGTTCGACGGTGGTCTGCGCGGCCCCGGGCAACGGCGCGTTGCTGGAGGTCGGGGTGCTGCCGTCGGAGGTCAGCCGGTCGATCTCGGCGCGGACCTTCACCGGGTCGACGCGCAGCACGTCAGCGCCGCCCATGACCGCGTTGCCCTCGGTGGGGATGGTGTGGAATTCGACGTTTCCGCCGGTCAGCCCGCGCATCTGGTCGACGAACTCGGACAGGTCCCAGCCCGCGGACAGCACCACGGACTTCTTCACCGCCTCGATGAGCTGCGCGATCCGCACCGGGTTCGCGAGCACCTCGGACGAGAGCACCTTGCTCGCGAGCCCGGACAGGAACGCCTGCTGGCGCGCGATCCGGTCGAGGTCGCCGTTCTGCAGGCCGTAGCGCTGGCGGACGAACGCGAGCGCCTGGACGCCCTCGATGGTCTGCTTGCCCGCGGGAAGGTCGACACCCGACTTCTTTTCCTTCACCGGGTTCTTGAGGCACACCTGCACGCCGCCGATAGCCTTCGTGACCTCGTAGAAGCTGGCCAGGTTCACCTCGGCGTAGCGGTCGATCATGCCCGGTTTGCCGATGAACTTCTCGAGCGTCGCGACGAGGTTCTTGCGTCCGGCGAGCTTGGCTTTCTCGTCGACGTCCTTGAGGTCGGCGTTGCCCTTGGCCTGCAGCGTCTTGGCGGTGTCGTTGTAGGCGTAGACGTACGCGCTGTTCAGCTTGTGCTTGCCGAAGCCGCCGGTGATCTCGACGTAGGAGTCGCGCGGGAAGGAGATGGCGATCGCGTGCTCCCCGTTCTGCGGGATGTGCACGAGGATCATCGTGTCGGTCTGCTTTTCGCCGTCGGACTCGCCCGCGTGCAGCATGTCGAGCACTTCGCGGGGCAGCGGATTGCCCTGCGCGTCGGTGCGGCTGTCCTGGCCGACCAGGAGGATGTCGATCGCGCCGTCGAGCGGTTTCGCGTGCGGCTGCTGTTCGCCGAAGATCGCCGTGGTGGAGAAGCCGGACCGCGGGTCGCCGATGAACTGCCAGCCGTACCAGGTCACCGCCAGCACGACCACGGACACGACGGACAGCAGGATCTTCCCGCTTCGCCGCAGCACGACAAGCACGCCGCGACCGCGGTGCGCCGGCAGCGGCGTCCCCGGCCATTCGGCCACTGTTCCTCCCCAGGATGCCCAGCGCTTTTCGCGCTTTGCCGAACTCTACCGAGTCTCAGGTGAGCCACCCGTAGGCTGGTGGCGAGAGTGCCCGGTCGGGCGGAAGGGGTGGATGAGGATGCGGGTCCTGGTCACGGGCGGTGCTGGGTTCATCGGTTCGCATTACGTGCGGCAGGTGCTGTCGGGGGCGTATCCGACACTGTCCGACGCCGAGGTGGTGGTGCTCGACAAGCTCACCTACGCGGGCAGCGAGGCGAACCTCGCCCCGGTCGCCGACAGCCCGCGGTTGCGCTTCGTGCGCGGCGACATCTGCGACACCGCGCAGGTCGCCGAGCTGATGAGCGGAGTCGACCTGGTCGTGCACTTCGCCGCGGAGTCCCATGTGGACCGCTCGATCCTCGGCTCGGCGGACTTCGTGCTCACCAACGTGCTCGGCACGCAGACCTTGTTGCAGGCGGCGCTGGAGGCGCAGGTCGGGAAGTTCGTGCACGTCTCGACGGACGAGGTGTACGGGTCCATCCAGGACGGTTCGTGGTCGGAAGACCACGTACTGGAGCCGAATTCGCCGTACTCCGCCTCGAAGGCCTCGTCGGATCTGATCGCCCGCTCGTACTTCCGGACGCACGGTTTGCCGGTGTGCGTCACGCGGTGCTCGAACAACTACGGCCCGTACCAGTTCCCGGAAAAGGTCATCCCTCGGTTCGTGACGAACCTGCTGGACGGCGAGAAGGTCCCGCTGTACGGCGACGGCCTGAACGTCCGCGACTGGCTGCACGTGGACGACCACTGCCACGGAATCCAGCTGGTCGCCGACGGCGGCCGTCCCGGCGAGATCTACAACATCGGCGGCGGCACCGAACTGACCAACCGGGACCTGACCGAACGCCTGCTCGCCGCGGTCGGCGTCGGCTGGGAAATGGTCGAACCGGTGGCCGACCGCAAGGGCCACGACCGGCGGTACTCGGTCGACATCGCGAAGATCAGCGGCGAACTCGGTTACGCTCCGCGGGTGTCGTTCGAGGACGGTTTGGCGGAGACGGTGCGCTGGTATGCCGACAACCGCGCGTGGTGGGAGCCGCTGAAGGCCCGCGCCGCGCTCGGCACGTCCTGAAACCCTTTTCGCAGTAGGAGGTACGCCGGTGCGGCTGGCAGTGCTCGTGCCCGGCGGTTCTGGCCAGCTAGGCCGGGACCTGGTGAATTCCGCGGGCCCGGAAACGGAGGTGCTGGCACCTTCGTCGGCGGAGCTGGACATCACGGCGACCGGCCAGGTGATCGCCGCCGTGGGAGAGCTGGCAGAGCGCGCTTCGGCGGCAGGTGCGGTGCCGGTCGTGATCAACGCCGCGGCTTACACGGCAGTTGACGCAGCGGAGTCGGATGAGGCTAGAGCGTTCGCGGTGAACGTCGACGGACCACGGGTACTGGCGGCGGCTTGCACTTCACGGCGAGTGCCGTTGATTCACATCTCTACGGATTATGTATTCCCTGGGGATGGAGATCGGCCGTACGAGGTCGATGATGCTTTGGGGCCTAAGAATGCCTATGGGCGGACTAAGGCCGCAGGGGAGGACGCGGTACTCGGGTCAGGAGCGTCGGCCTGGGTAGTGCGGACGAGCTGGGTTTATGGGAAGACCGGAGCCAACTTCGTAGAGACAATCCGGCGGCTGGAATCGGAACGAGACCAGCTGTCGGTGGTAGATGACCAGGTAGGCGCACCGACCTGGTCAGCTGATCTCGCCCAAGGCCTCTGGGAACTGGCAGGAGCGATCGCCGAGGGACGCGGACCTGAAGGAAAGGTCCTGCACTGCACTGGCGGCGGAGAGACGTCGTGGTACGGATTCGCCAGGGCGATCTTCGAAGAAATCGAAGCAGACCCCGACCGAGTCAAGCCGTGCACCACCGAAGAATTCCCCCGCCCAGCACCCCGCCCCGCTTATTCTTTGCTCTCCAACGCATCCTGGCGAGACGCAGGACTTACCCCACTAAGGGATTGGCGCGCGGCTTTAAACAGCTACATCCACGCCTAAAGAGGAGAAAGGCCCA
This sequence comes from Amycolatopsis sp. La24, assembly GCF_029087445.1. Classification (NCBI taxonomy): domain Bacteria; kingdom Bacillati; phylum Actinomycetota; class Actinomycetes; order Pseudonocardiales; family Pseudonocardiaceae; genus Amycolatopsis; species Amycolatopsis sp. La24. Next base: position 27,337 of record NZ_JARACH010000077.1, on the reverse strand, counting down.
GGCCCCCTCCCTGTGCCCCTATACGAAGCCGCCCTGCGGTTCGGGGGTGCTTGTCAAGGCATCTTTCCCGCCTTGACAAGCACCCCCGAACCGTCAGCACAATGGGGCTTCGGGGCCTTTCTCCGGGCGGGTTTTCTTTTCCGGCTTCGCCGGGCTTTTCTCCCGGCTTCGCCGGTTCTTCCCGGCTTCGCCGGGCCTTTCGGCTTGTGGCCCCCCCCACCCCGATCCATTAATTGTCACTACGGTCTGAGGTGCTTGTCAAGGCTGGAAAGAGTACCTTGACAAGCACCTCAGACCGCGTGCTTGGCGGGGATCGGGGATGCGGGGGTCTGGGTGGTGCTCCTGTTATGCGTTGCTGCTGCGGTTTTAAAGCGCTTTACGCTTCGGTTGCCTGACGATATGCGTTTAGCGTGCGTAGCGCGGTGTTGTGCCAGGTGAAGCTTGCCGCGTGAGTTCTGCGGGCGGTAGAGGTGGCTAGGCCGTGGGGGTCGGTTACGGCTTGGCGCAAGGCTTCTGCGAGGCCGTCTACATCGTCATACGGGACTAAGGTGGCGCAGTCTCCTGCTACCTCGCGTAGAGCCGGGATGTCGGTGCAGACGACGGGGACATCCGAGGCCATTGCCTCCAGGACCGGCAAGCCGAAGCCTTCATCCCTCGACGGGAGAACCAATGCTGCGGCACCAGCCACGACCGTGCGGAGGTCCACATCGGACAGATAGCCGGTCTGTCCTGACCTTGGCAACCTGGGGAATGGGCCGGGGCCAGCGAAGACCAGCGGTGGCAGGTCTGGGGCGGCGGCGTGGGCGGCGGCTAGCCAGTCGAGGCCCTTGCGTGGTCCGGCGGCGCCGGCGAACAGCAAATACTTCTCTGGCAACCGTAGCTTCGCTCGCACTCCGTCGGCCGGTGGGCGGGCGGTGAACCAGGCTGGGTTCACGCCTAGCGGGGTGGCGATGATCTTCGATCGATCGACATCCAGTTTCTCCGCGACGGAATCCGCGACCGCCTCGGTGGGGGTGCAGATGACATTCGCCCGGTGGGCGCCGCGTCGGACCAATTCCGGGAGGGTTCGGTCGGAGTGGGCGAGTTCCTGGGGGGCGTCGATGAAAGCCAGGTCGTGGATCGTCAGTACTGCGGCGGCACGGAGGCGGCCGGGGAGGACGAAGTTCGTGCCGTGGACTACATCGGTTGGCCCGGCGAAAAGTTCGACGGGGGGTAGCTGGGTCCGTAGCCAGGTGGCTCGCAGCAGCCTTGCGGAGACTGGCATTCCGCGTGCCTGAACGCCGTGCGGCAAGACATGCCGCAGTTTCCGCCAGCCCCGCAGAGTGAACGCGACTGCGCGAAGGTCCACTTCGGACATCGAAGCGAGTTCTTCGCTCAACGCGGCGGTGTACCGGCCAATGCCCGTCCGGGAACCGAGCAGAGGGGTGCCGTCTAGCAGGACGCGCAGCGGACGGTCAGCCACGGCGCAACCGCTCCCGCGCTACCTTCGTGACCCGTCCTGCTGCTCGCTTCGCCAGTTCGCCCGGACCGCCAGCGGCGAGATATTCCCGCACCAGAGCCAAATCGCGCCGCACCATCGCGGTGCCGCGTACCGGGTCGCTGACGGTGAGGTCGGCGCCGCCGGGCAACCGGTCCGCGGCGGGGCGCGGGTTGCGGCAGAACTCCACCAGGGGTTTCAGCGCTTCCGGCCAGGCGTAGTGCTGCGCGACCACTCGGATCCGTTCGACGCAGGCGTCGGCGAATTCTCGGTCGTACAACGACTTTTCCAGTGCGTCTGCCAACGCGCCCGCGTCTTCGGCGGGGACGACGACGCCGAGGCCTTCCGCGCGGACGAGGTCGGCGAATGCGTCACCGTCGGTCGTCACGATCGGCAAACCGGCCCACAGGTAGTCGAGAACCCGGGTGCGGAAAGCGAAAGTCGTCTCGACGTGTTCGTAATGCGTGGTGACACCGCAATCGGCGTCGAGAAGCCAGTTCTGGCGGTCCGAATACGGGACCCATTGTTCGTTGAAGAAAACGTTCTTGTCCGTGAGGCCCAGCGAATCCGCCAGCCGCACGGTCTTGGCGCCGATGTCCATTTCGGCGACCTCGGGGTTCGGGTGCTTCATGCCGAGGAACACCAGACGGGCGTCGTCGCGGCGGTGGCGGAGGAGGTCGAAGGCGCGGATCAGGGTCAGCGGGTCGAACCAGCTGTAGACGCCGCCAGCCCACAAAACGACCCGGTCGGATTCGCCGATGCCGAGAGCGGAACGCAGACCCGGGCCGGTGCGCGTCGGGGCTTGCGGGGAGAGCCCGAACGGGACGACGGCGAGCAGCGACTGAGTGGTCGGGTCGGCGTCGTAGAGGCGCGGGGACAGGCGGCCGAGTGCGGCGAGGTGGCCCAGCCAGAAGTGGCGCTGGCGTTCGGAGGCGCAGAGGAAGAAATCGGCGCGTTCGAGCTGGGCGTCGAGGACACGGGTGACGCCGGCCAGGTCGAGCGCGCGCTGGTCGTCGGGGGCGTCCTTGCCCTGTTCCAGCAGCTCCAGGTGCATCGGGTCGTACACATCGGCGACCACGATCTTGTGCTCGTGCTGCTTCTTGAGCGACGGCGCCAGCTCCAGCACGTGCCCCTGAAGGATCACGACGTCCGCCCATTCGATCGGGCCGTCGAGGTCGCGGTGCTTGCCCGAGCTGATCTGGAAGGCCGCCGGCGGGGGCGAGACCAGCGGGTTGGTGGTCATGAGGTGCACGTCGTGCTCGGCGGACAGCGTCGAGGCGATGTTCCACGCCCGGATCGCCGGGCCGGCCATGCGCTCGGTGATCGAATCGCCGGTCAGCACGAGGATCTTGCGGCGCTGGCCGAACACGTCCTTGATGCCGAACGCTTCGACGAGGATTTCGTGTGCGCGAAGGTAATCCGGCAGCGGGTACGCGGGCTCAAGTGCCTTGCGCAGCAACGGAAGCAGGTCCGCGTCGGTACGCACGCGCGCGGCCTGCTCGACTGCGCGGGACTCCGCCAGCGACGGCATCATCTCCACGAATCGGTCCACCGCCAACACTCCGGCGAGCGTGGTGCGCGGGACCGCGACCTCCGAGGTGTCGACCGGGCCGACGCCCTTTTCCAGGTCCAGCTGGTCCGGGTTGATGCCGCCGCGTGCGGTCGCCCGGCGGACGGCCAGCGCGAGGGCCGCGGGAAGAGCGCGGGCCAGGGATTCGTCGGAGAGGTTCTTGTACAGCGCGGCCAGCGCGTTGCGTTCCAGCAGGAAGGTCTCGCGGCCGGTGTCGGGTGCGTCGACGGCGGCCATGGTGCCGTGGTGGCGGTGGTAGGTGAGCGATTCCGGCACGTAGCGGACGCGCCAGCCGCGCAGGTTGAGCCGCCAGCCGAGGTCGACGTCCTCGTAGAACATGAAGAAACGCTCGTCGAAACCGCCGAGTTCGGCGAACACCGACGCGCGCACGAACAGCGCCGAGCCGGTGCCGAAGAGGACGTCCTTGGCGACGTCGTGCTCGGCCTCGGGCACGTCCGCGATCGGGCTGCCGGCGTGGCGCTTGTAGCCCATGCCGAACCAAGTCAGACCCGCGTCCACGAAGTCGGTGCCGGTGCCGTCCCAGTCGAGGACCTTGCTCGCCACCGCGGCGACGGTCGGCTGCGCGCGCAGTTCGGCGACGGCCGCGGAGACCCACGCCGGAGCGGGGCGGGCGTCGTTGTTGAGGAAGCCGAGGACGGTGCCGTTGGCGTGCTTCGCGCCCAGATTGCAGCCGCCGGCGAACCCGGTGTTGACCGGCGATTCGATGAGCCGCACGTCGGGCACCTCGGCGCGGATGCGGGCCGCGTCGTCGCCGCCGGAAGCGTTGTCGACGCAGATCAGCTCGACATTCGCGTAATCCAGGTCGGTTCGCAGCGCCCGCAGGCAGGTGATGGTGTCGTCGGCGCCGCGGTAATTCACCACGATCACCGAGACGAGCGGTTGCGGGTCCCCCACTGCCAAGACGAGCTCCTCCGTCGAATTTCCGCCCAGCTTAAAGGCCAGCCCAGGCATCCCAGATCGCGCCTCGGCCCAGCGCCGAGATCCGGCTGACGCGACCGCGTTCCCGCAGCGTGCGGGGGAGCCGGAAGACGATCTCCGCCAGCACCCGCAGCCGCAGCGCGGGGTCGAAGTTCGCCGCGTCCGGACGGCGCCGGCGCAGCGGAAGCACCGCGGTGATCGCGGCGAAGCGGGCCAATTCCCGGATCGCGACTTTCGTAGGGGCGCAGCGCAGCAGCATCAGCAGGCGGTTGCGTTCGTTCCAGCGGTGAAATTGCGGTGAACCGGGCTTCGTGCTGGCTCCGTGCAGGTGCTGGACCCGTGCTTTCGGCGCGGCGACGACGTGCCATCCGGCCAGCCGCAGCCGCCACGCGGTGTCGGTGTCCTCGTAGTAACAGAAGAAGCTCGCCGGGACACCGCCGACCGCGCGCACGGCGTCGGTGCGCAGCAGCGCGGCGCCGCCGCAGAAGCCGAAGACCTCGTCGCTGGGCTCGGTGAGGTCGGCGCCGTGGCCGTCGGCGGTGAGCCGGACGCCGGTCGACTGGGTGCTGCCGTCGGTCAGTTCGAGCCGGGACGTGACGGCGGCGGCGAGCGGCTGGCTGTCGAGGGTGTCTTCGAGGTTGGCGAGCCAGTCCGGTTCGGGGGCGGCGTCGTCGTTGAGCCAGGCGACGCGAGGGGTGCCGATGCGGTCGAGCGCGTGGGCCATCGCACCGGCGTAACCGGTGTTGCGACGCAGCCGGAGGACCTCCGGACGGCTCGGGTGCTCGGCCAGAATCGTTGCGGTGCCGTCGGTTGAGGCGTTGTCCACCACGAGTGTCCGATGTGGACGGTCCTGCGCGGCGAGCGCGTCGAGGCATGCGGCGAGGTGGGCTTCCCCACGCCAGGTCACCACGACGACGGTGGTGCCGGATTCCGCGCTGGTCACCTGGGAGAGAATAGCGGCGTGCCCGAACTGGTCGTGATCGCCGAGCAACTGCTCGCCCCCGTTCCGGGTGGCACCGGCCGGTACACCGCCGAACTGCTGCCCGCGCTCGCCCGCACCGCGCCGCCCGGCTGGACCGTGTCCAGCGTGGTCGCGCGGCACGCGGACGTCTCCGCGGCGCAGGTCGAGGGGGTCGAGGGGCCACGCGTGCTGCCGCTGCCGCCGAGGGCGCTGGTCGCGCTGTGGCAACTGGGCCTGCGCTGGTGGCCGGGCGGTGACGCGGTGCACGCGCCGACCCCGTTCGCGCCGCCCCGTGCCCCGGCTGGGCGAACGCTGACCGTCACCGTGCATGACACGGTGCCGTGGACGCATCCGGAGACCCTGACCGCACGCGGCGTCAGCTGGCACCGGTCGATGATCGCGCGGGCGGCGCGGCGGTCGTCCGGGCTGATCGTGCCGACCCGAGCGGTCGCCGACGAACTGGCGGTGCTGCTGGACGTGGACGTCCCGGTGCGGGTCGTGCCGCACGGGGTGACCGTGCCGGAGGGGTCAGCGCAGCTCGACCTGCCGTCGCGGTACGTGCTGGCGGTCGGGACGATCGAACCGCGCAAGGGCATGGACGTGCTGGTCGACGCGGTGGCGCAACTCGACGGCACGGACGAGGTCGGCGACGTCGGCCTGGTGCTCGCCGGCCAGCCCGGCTGGGGCGGCATCGACCCGGTGCGACTGGCCGCCGACCGCGGCCTGAAATCGGTGCGGGTCCTGGGGAAGGTGACTGACGCCCAGTTGGCGACCGCGATGCGCGGCGCGAGCGTGCTGGCGATGCCGAGCCTCGCCGAGGGCTTCGGACTGCCGCTGCTGGAAGCGATGGCGATCGGGGTGCCGGTGGTGCACACGGACGTCCCGGCCCTGGTAGAGGTCTCCGGCGGGGCCGGGCTGGTGGTGCCGCGCGGGGATGCGGACGCGCTGGCTTGGGCGCTGAAAGAGGTGCTGTTGTCGCCGGACAAGGCGGCGGAGCTTTCGAAACTGGGGCGGGAGCGGGCCCGGACGTTCACTTGGCGAGCGGCGGCTGAGGCGGTGTGGGCGGCTCATCGGCGGGCTAGCTGACGGCTGGTTTGTAGCGGGGTGGCGAGTGCGGCTGCGGCGGGCTGGCTGACGGCTGGTTTGTAGCGGGGTGGCGAGTGCGGCTGCGGCGGCTGGCTGCGGTCGGCGGCGAGTGGGTTCTGACGGCTGCGTCGGCGGTCGGGCTGGCTGACGGCTGGCGGGCTTGCGGCGGGTCGGCAATTGGGCTTTGGCGACTGCGGCGGCGAGCGGCTGGTTTGTAGCGGGAGCGGCGACTGCGGTTGCGTCGGCGGGCGGGCTGCTGTCGGGCTGCTGTGGGGGCTTTGGTGGGCGGGTTGCGGTCGGGGCTTCGGCGGCTGCACCGGCGGCCGTTTGGGTAGCGGCTGGGCAATGGTGGCTGTAGCAGCGGCTTGGCGGGCTGGGCATCGGCGGCCGGGCAGATGGGGCGGGCTGCGGTTGGGCTCAGGGTTGCGGTCGGGCATTGGCGGTTTGGCGGGCCGGGCAGATCGGGCAGGCTGCGGTCGGGTTCGGGTAGCGGCTGGGCATCGGCGGCCGGACTGGCGGCGCGCTCGTCAGCGGAGTCGGCTGTCGGGCTTTGGCGGCTGCACCGGCGGTCGGGGCTGGCCTCTGGCGGCCGGGCTGAGGGGTTCGGGAGGCGGTCGGGTGCTCGCGAAGGTTCCGGTGCTGGTCGAACCGGGGCGGTCGGGCTGGCAGCGCCGCGGCTGCCGAGGGGCGGCGGGGCTGTCGAAGCTCGGCAGGGAGCAGGCGCAGGTGTTCGCGGGGCGCTGCGGCGTCGGCAGTCGTCAGGCTGCCATCGGCCTAACACGGTCGGGTGAACCCGGACGGGTGAGTGCAGGTGGGCGAGGGTGGTGGCGCCTGGAGTCGGCGGCAGTTTGCCGGTTCCTGACCTGTGCGGTGGGTGATCGCCGTACGCTGCACTCGTGACCGGTGATCCCCGTGTGCTGATCGACGCGACCGCGGTGCCCGCGGATCGGGGTGGGGTCGGCCGATACGTGGACTCGCTCGTCGGTGCGCTCGATCAGGACGGGGCGCGGCTGACGGTGGTCTGCCAGCCTCGTGACCTGCCGCTTTACAGTCAGCTCGCGCCTGGTTCCCGGATTGTCGCCGCGTCGCCCGCGACCTCTACGCGCACTGCACGGCTGACCTGGGAGCAAGCCACCTTGCCCCGGCTCGTGCGGCGGCTCGCTGCGGACGTCGTGCACTCTCCGCACTACACGATGCCGCTCGCCAGCGGGGCCGCTTCGGTGGTCACGCTGCACGACGCGACGTTCTTCACCGACGCGGTCCTCCACTCGTCGGTCAAGGCCCGGTTCTTCCGTGCATGGACCGCTACCGCGCTGCGGCGGGCGACACTCTGCGTAGTTCCCAGTCACGCGACAGCGGTAGAGCTGGCGCGGGTGAGCCCGGTTCGGCACGCGGAGTTGGAGATCATCCATCACGGCGTCGACAGCGAACGGTTCCACCCGCCGTCCCCGGAGGAGATCGCGGCGGCGCGGAAGGCGGTCGGGCTCGGCTCGACGCCGTACATCGCGTTCCTCGGGGCGCTCGAACCGCGGAAAAACGTGCCCGCGCTGATCCGCGGTTACGCCCGCGCGGTCGCTGGGCAGCGGGACGCGCCGGCGCTCGTGCTCGCCGGGCAGCCTGGCTGGGACACCCAGGTGGAGCGCGCGCTGGACGCGGTGCCGCACCGGCTTCGGGTGATCCGCGCGGGGTATCTGCCGTTCGGGACGCTCGCCGGATTCCTCGGCGGCGCGGAGCTCGTGGCGTACCCGAGCCTCGGCGAAGGCTTTGGGCTTCCGGTGCTCGAAGCGATGGCCTGCGGTGCCGCGGTATTGACCACGCGCCGCCTCTCCCTGCCGGAAGTCGGCGGCGACGCGGTCGCGTACTGCGGTGTCGGTGCGGGCGATGTCGCCGCGGCGTTGACGGAATTGCTGGCCGATCCGTCGCGTCGCTCAGTACTCGCTTCCGCGGCGCAGCGGCGCGCCAAGGAATTCTCGTGGACGACAACGGCGGATCGGCACCGCGAGGCTTACGGAAAAGCCTGGCATCAGCATTTGCGCAATCGTTAACGGAGACCGTAAAGGGCTTCCGCGTTGGCGTGCGCGATCTTTTCCCGGTCTTCCTCGTCGGGCAAATTCTGCAGGAATTCCGCGACAGCCGTGGCTTGGACCCGGTGGAACGGGTAATCGCCGGAAAGCAAGATCCGATCGGCGCTGGTGTATTCGAGAGCGTTGCGCAGCATTCGCGGGACGAGCATTCCACTGGTCGCCAGGTGAATGTTAGTGCGGAAATACTCGGCGACGCGACGTTCGAGATGCGTGGCCGTGTGCGACAGGCTGTCGATGCGGTCCAGTGCGAACAGGACCACCTCGCCCCAGTGGCCGAGGGCGACCTGCAGATCCGGGTGGCGGTCGAAGGTTCCGCGCAGGATCAGCCGGATGACGGCTAGCCCGGCCTCGTAGTGCCAGCCGAGGCCGTACGTGGCCAGTCCGAGGTCGAGTTCCGGGCCGAAACCGCTGTAGGAAGCCTTGCGGACGGACTCCACCGGGATCTGCGGGTGGACGAAAACCGGCCTGCCGAGCGCGGCGGCCGCGCCGAGCAGTTCGTCGTACGCGGGATCGTCGAGCGGGCGGTCGCCGCTGCGGCCGTACGACATGATCCCGACGTGCGCCGGATCCTTCGCGGTCCGTTGCAGTTCGGCGAGCGCTGCGTCCGGATCGGACATCGGCAGCGTCGTCATGGCGCGGAAGCGGTCGGGATGCTTCGCGACGGCCTCGCTGACCAGGTCGTTCGCCTCGCGGCTCAGCTCGATGCCTTGCGGGGCCGGGCATCCGTGCGTTCCCGGCGGCGCGATCGAGAGGATCTGGACGTCGATGCCCGCCTCGTCCATCCACGCGACGCGCTGGTCGCCGATGTCGAGCAGGCGCTCGGCGAGATCGCCGCGGTCGTTGTGCGCGATGCTTGGGTCGCCGGATTCGGTGCGCAGCATCCGGTCGATGCCGGGGGTGGTCCAGTGCTCCTCGATGGCGACGGTTTTCATCGGCCCCCTCTTTACGGCTGGTGGTTTCGAGGTTACCAGTTTCAGTTAACGGCGCCGGGGCGTTTGCGGACGTGGTGGGCGATGGCGACCGCGACTCCGCTCGCGACGAAGAATGCGGTGACCGCCGGATTCATGGATTTAGACAAACTCGGCGCGCTTTCCGGACTTAACGCCCAAAGCGCGAGCACTCCGAGATAGACCGCGGCCAATCCGGCGGACCACCAGCGCAGGGCATGCGGCTGGGAATTGCGCAGGCTGGAGACGAGAAGCGCGATCAACGGAATACCGGAGAGCAACGCGAACTGTCCGAGGACGAGAGCCGGGACGGACCAGGCGGTGATCAGGACAGGCAGCGAGGCACGGGACGCGGGCATGACGATTCTCCTTCGCGGGTACGGGTTCAGCGGTGGCAGCGGGCTTCGGCGGCGGTCTTCAGATCGGCGAGCCAGAGGTCCAGCCCCGGGGCCAGGTACTTGATCGCGGTGGCCGGGTCGGCCTCGATCTGCTGGCCGGTCCAGCTTTCTTCGGTGCGGACGAGGACTCCGCCGCGCACCGGGACGAAGTTCCAGACGTGCGTGCCCTTGTCGATCCGCAGGCCCTGGCCGATCGCCGGGCCGGACCAGCGAATGCACTGGCCGGGTTTGACCTGGTGGACGGTCGACGTGATGACCAGCGTGGTGGCCGGGGTCGACGGCGTGGGCGGAGCGGGCGTGGTCCAGCGGAACCGCGAACCGGGGTGCAGGCGGCCGGGGTCGAGGCGCTTCATGCTCGTGACCGGCTTTTGCCAGCGCGGCCAGCTTTCGACGCTGGTGTGCAGTCGCCACACGGTGCTCAGCGGGGCCTTGATGAAGGTTTCCGCGCGGTGGTGAAGCTGGGCGGACGGGTCGATGCTTTTTCCTTGGCAGGTCAGGGAACTCGGGTGCGGGGTGGCGGCTTGGGCGGGCGCGGCGCCGAGCAGTCCGGCGACGATCGGAAGGGTCAGCAGTGCGGCGCGCAGACGCGGCTTGAGGTTCGACATGGTGAACTCCATTAGTGATAGTTAATATGCTTAACTACAGTTAAGACCATACAAGTTCGCGACCGTGAACGTCAATAGCGGGAGTGAAGGGGCTTAACTACACTGAGCGGAGAGGAACGAAGGGGAACAGCCGATGGCCGAACAGGCACCACGGGAGCGCTACCGCGAACAGGTGCGCGAGGAGATCAAGCAGCACGCGCGGCAGCAGATCGCCGAGGCGGGGCTGCCCGCGCTGTCGCTGACCGCGATCGCCAAGCAGATGGGCATGACCGTGCCCGCGCTGTACCGGTACTACCGCGGCCGAGACGAGCTGATCACCGCGCTGATCCGGGACGCGTTCCGGAGCCTCGCCGACACCGTCCGCGCGGCGGCGGATTCCGGGGCGGACCTGCTGGCACTGGCGCACGTCATCCGGGACTGGGCCAAGGCCGATCCGCAGCGCTACTTCCTCATCTACGGCACGCCGGTGCCCGGCTACCACGCGCCGCCGGACACGACGGCGATCTCCAACGAGGTCATGGAAGTCCTGATCGAGGCGAACGCGGCACTGGGCGAACCGGAGTCGGCGACGACGTTCCACGTGCACCTCGAAACCCATCGCGAGTGGGTGGACAGCGACACCGCGGGCACCGGCGCGGTGCGGCGCGCGCTGTCCTTCTGGACCCGCCTGCACGGGGTCCTGTCGCTCGAACTGGCCGGCCACTTCACCGGGATGAAATTCGACCCGGGCCTGCTGATCGACGACGAACTGGCGGAGCTGAAAGGCGGTCCGGGAAATCACTGCGGGTGACCGGGTCGGTGGGCTGACGTAGCCGTCCGTGAGCAGTGGACAATGGCGCCGTGACTGAGCAGCGCACGTATGGTGACCGCGTCGGCGTCGTGACCGTGACCTACTTCCCCGGCGAAACGCTCGAGAAGTTCCTCGACACGCTCGACAAGGCGACGGACCGCGAGGTGCACGTCGTCGTCGCCGACAACGCGTCCACCGACGGCGCTCCGGAGAAGGCCGCCGAACGCGAGAACGTGACGCTCGTCAGCATCGGCGAGAACGTCGGCTACGGAACGGCTGCCAACCGCGGTGTCGCGGCACTCGACGACAGCTACGGCTGGGTCGTCGTGGTCAACCCGGACCTCGAATGGGAGCCGGGCTCGCTCGACGCGCTGATCGAGGTCGCCGGGCGCTGGCCGCGCGGGGCCGCGTTCGGGCCGTTGATCCACGACCTCGACGGGACCGTCTACCCGTCCGCGCGGCTGCTGCCGTCGTTCGGGCGCGGGATCGGGCACGCGGTGTTCGGCAAGGTCTGGCCGGGCAACCCGTGGACCCGCGAATACCGCCAGGAAAACGCCGCGCCGGTCGAGCGCACGTCCGGCTGGCTGTCCGGCTCCTGCCAGCTCTTCCGGCGCGAGGCGTTCGACTCCGTCGGCGGCTTCGACACCCGCTACTTCATGTACTTCGAGGACGTCGACCTCGGCGACCGGCTCGCGAAGGCGGGCTGGCAGAACGTCTACGCGCCGTCGTCGAGCGTGATGCACATCGGCGGCCACTCGACCGCGCGCGCGTCGGCGAAGATGCTGCGCGCCCACCACGCGAGCGCCTACCGCTACCTCGCCGACCGGCACCAGGGGCTGCTGTGGAAGCCGGTGCTGGCCGCGGTGAAGCTCGGGCTGGCGCTGCGGGTGAAGCTGGAGACCCGCAAGGGCTGACGGTCCGCAAAGGACACCCGGGCAACCGGCGTGCCCCCGGGATCGTCCAGCTGCTCAGCCGCCGCAACACTTTGCGGTCGTAAAGATCGCTCGCGGGAGACCCGACCTCCCGCACGGGAAGTCTCCCCGGGCAATCCGGGCAGCCCGGGCCGGGGGAGACCCCGTGAGGATCACAGCCCGTCGAGCCGCCGGGACAGGTTGGACCGTCCGCTGTTCTGCTTGATCGTGGGGACCAGGCCGGTCATTTCCTCCTCGGCCGGATCCTTCAGCGGGCTCGCCACCGGCTTCGCCTGCGGGCGCGGGACCAGCGGCGTCGTCGTCTGCGGAGCGGCCGGGCTCGGCACCGTCGGCTGCGGAGCGGTGCTCTGCGCGCCGGGGATTTCGAGCGGCCGCGTCGGCGTCGGCTGGGCCAGCGGATGCGGCGACGGCTGGGTGCGCGTGCCGCTTGCCAGCGGATGGTCGTTCTCTTCGATCAGCGACGCGGGCAGCTGCGTCGTCGTGTCGGGATCCAGCCCGGAGACCACCGCGGCGGAGATCTGCTGGGTGCTGGAGGAATCCATCGGAGACGTCATGTTGTCCGGCGTCACCACGAAGGCGCCGCGGGATCGTGCGCGTGCGAGCAATGCGTCCGCGCGATCGCGGGGGTCCATTCCCCTCGGCCTCCCGACTGACCCGGGGCCTCTAGGGAAAGGCCCGCCTGTTTCCTGTCTAGGGTAGGCCCTCGGGGCCCGCGCCGCCCACGTTTCCCGCGGCTTGTCGCTCAGCGGTGCGTGATACAAAGGAGATTTCTGTGACGTCCGAGGTCGAGGTCGACGCCGTCGTACTGGTCGGCGGCCAGGGCACGCGGCTGCGCCCGCTCACGCTGTCCGCGCCGAAGCCGATGCTGCCGACGGCGGGCACGCCCTACCTGAGCCACCTGTTCTCCCGCATCCGCGCGGCCGGGATCCGGCATGTGGTGCTCGGCACGTCGTACCGGGCCGAGGTGTTCGAGGAGTACTTCGGCGACGGGTCCGCGCACGGGCTTGAGCTCGAGTACGTGGTGGAGGAGGAGCCGCTCGACACCGGCGGCGCCATCCGCAACGTCTACGACCGGCTGCGCGCCGACCACGCGATCGTCTTCAACGGCGACATCCTCTCCGGTGCCGACCTGCACGCCCAGCTGCGCACCCACCTCGACTCCGGCGCGGACGTGACCCTGCACCTCCAGCGCGTCCCGGACCCGAGCCGCTTCGGTTCGGTGCCGACCGACTCCGACGGGCGCGTCACCGCCTTCCTGGAGAAGACGCCGAATCCGCCGACCGACCAGATCAACGCCGGCTGCTACGTCTTCCGCCGTCCGGTGATCGAGACCATCCCGGCCGGGCGGCGGGTGTCGGTCGAACGCGAGACGTTCCCCGGCCTCCTCGAAAATGGTGCGCATCTGCACGGATTTGTTGATTCTTCGTACTGGCTCGATGTCGGTACTCCCGAGGCGTTCGTCCGCGGCAGTGCCGATCTGGTCCGCGGCGTCGCGCCGACTTCCGCGCTGGCCGGGCCGACCGGCGATTTTCTGGCGCTGGACGGGGCTTCTGTCTTTACCGGAGCGAAGCTCACCGACGGCACGACGGTCGGTGCGCGGGCCGTCGTCGGAAAGGGCGCGACGGTGTCCGGCTCGGTCGTGTTCGACGACGCGGTGATCGGCCCGGACGCGATTGTCGAGAATTCGGTGCTGGGCCGCGGAGCGCAGGTCGGCGAGGGCGCGGTGCTGCGCGGTGTCGTGCTCGGCGACGGCGCGTCGGTGGGGGCTCGCTGCGAACTGCTCGACGGCGTGCGGATCTGGCCCGGCGTTGCGGTGCCGGACGGCGGCATCCGGTTTTCGAGCGACGCGTGATGGAGTGGCGTCCGGGGTTTCCGGTGGATCTGGCGCAGGTGCTGGGTCCGCTGAGCCGTGGGCGCGGGTCGCTGAACTTCCGGCGCGACCGCGGCGTCTGGTGGCTGGCCGCGAACACACCCGGCGGCAAGGGAACGCTCGCGCTGCTGCACCGGCCGGACGGCGTCGTCGAGGCCGAGGCGTGGGGCGAGGGCGCGGATTTCCTGCTCGCCGGCGTGCCGGCGCTGCTCGGCGCGGACGATGACGACACCGGATTCGTCGCGCATCACGACGTGATCGCCGCCGCCCGCCGCGACACGCCCGGGCTGCGGCTCGGCTCGACCGGACGGGTGTGGGACGCGCTGGTGCTGGCGATCCTCGAGCAGAAGGTGAGCGGCAAGGAAGCGATCCGGTCGTGGGCGGAGCTGTGCCGGTGGTTCGGCACGCGCGCCCCCGGCCCCGGCCCGGACTTCCTGCGGGTGCCGCCGGACCCGGTCGCCATTCGGTCCATTGTGGACTGGAACTGGCACAAGATCGGCGTGGATGTGAAGCGCCGCTCGGCCCTGATCGAGGCGGCTCGGGTCGCTTCGCGGCTCGAAGAAGCGGTGCAGCTGCGCGGGGTTGAGGGACGCGCGTGGCTGCGGAAGGTGCGGGGCATCGGAGTGTGGACGGCGGCGGAGATCGCCCAGCGCGCGTGGGGCGATCCGGACGCGGTCAGCTTCGGCGACTACAACATCCCGGCGGTGGTCGGGCATACGCTGCTCGGGCGGGAGATCGACGACGAGGAGATGGCGCAGGTACTCGCCCCGTACGCGCCGCAGCGACAGCGGGCGATCCGGTATCTGGGAGCGGCCGGGGCTCGGCGGCCGCGGTTCGGGCCGCGGATTGAGCTGCGGGATTACCGCGCGATGTGAGTGCCTGACCGGCGTGCCGCGGTCTGGCTACTGACCGGGGCCCTGCGGCGGGTACGGGTACTGCGGGTTCTGCGGCGGGACACCGGGCTGCGGCGGGTACTGGGCGCCGGGCTGCGGCGGATACTGCGGGCCGGGCTGCGGGTAGCCGGGGTAGTTCTGGACGGGGTAGCCCTGCTGCGGTCCCGGCGGGGGATAGCCCTGGCCGGGCGGCGGATAGCCCTGCTGCGGCGGGAAGTAGCCCGGCGGCGGGCCTTGCTTCTTTTTGGCCGAAGCGCGCACGATCGCGAATACCACGCCTGCTATCAGCAGCAGGATGATGAGATGCCACGGTTGTACAGCCATGAAGACCCTCCCCTGGTCAAGGCTTTGCCGCAGGACGAAGCGGGTCAGCCCTGCGGATTCTGCGGCGGATATTGCTGCGGTGGGTACTGCTGCGGACCAGGCTGCGGCGGGTACTGGCCCTGCGGCTGCTGACCATACGGAGCACCGGGCCCCTGCTGTCCCGGGTACTGCCCCGGACCGGCCTGCGGCGGCTGCTTAGGCCGTCCCACCGCGAATTTCAAGACCAGGATGAGGATCAGCAGCAGGATCAGCACGACCGGCAGGACGAATTTCAGCATGAGGTTCCCATCGGGTCGGGCACGGACAAAACCAGATGCTAATTCCTCGCCGCGATCAGCGCAGGGCCGCCGCCGCGATCGCCACGCCTTGTTCGGCCGACAAACCCAACCCCCGGATCACCTCGGCGTACGTGGCCGCGGCGGCTTGGGCTCGAGACAGCGTCTCGTCGCCGGTCGCGCCGACGAAAGTGCCTGCCCTGCCTCGGGTTTCCAGCAGACCGGCTTCCTCGAGTTCCCGGTACGCACGCGCGACGGTGTTCGGCGCGATGCCCAGTTCCGCGGCCAGCCCGCGCACCGTCGGGAGTTTGGTGCCGACCGCCAGGGTGCCGTCGTTGATCTGGTTCGCCAGCGAGGTCCGGACCTGTTCGAACGGCGGGACAGCCGAGGCCGGGTCGTAGCTGATGCTCATTGTTGCCGCCGTTTCCGTCGGATGCTGACCACAATGCCCAGTGCCAGCAGCGCGAACGCTACCGCGAAGCCGATCAGCACCGCCCATCCGCTGATGGCCGCGCCGGTGTCGCCCGGGTGCAGGTGCGGTCGCGCCAGGTCCATGCGTCCAGGTTAACGGGCCGCGGCGATCAATTCGGCCAGATCTTCCGAACCCGCGGGCAGCGCGTCGACCGGCCACCAGCGCAGGTCGTCGGATTCCTCGCTGCGCACGGGTTCCGCGCCGGGCGGGGCGTGCACGACGTACCGGACGTCGAAATGCCGGGTCGGGACGCCGAGCGAGCAGGTGATCGGGTGGACGTCCAGGTGCACGGGCGTTTCCCCGATCACCAGGCCGCTCATGCCGGATTCCTCGGTCGCCTCGCGCAGGGCCGCTTCGGCCAGCGACGCGTCGGACGGTTCGCAATGCCCGCCGAGTTGCAGCCAGCGGCCGACGCGCGGGTGCAGGGTCAGCAAGACCTGCGTGCCGGTCGAGTCGAGGACCACCGCGGACGCGGTCAGGTGCCCGGCTTCGCAGGAGCGCTGGCAAGTGTCCGAACGCGACGCCAGGAAACCGAGAAACGCTTGCCGCAGCGACTCTTGTGCCGGTTCGGAGGGTTTCCAGTCGGTCAGCGCGGCGACCGCGGAGTCGTGCAGGGTCATCGTTCGATCAGCCAATCGCCGGTGGAAAGGGGTCCGCGCGGGGGAGCGGGTTCGGCCGGGTGCCCGATGGCGACCGCGCCGAGCGGGTGCCACTGGTCGGTCAGGTCCAAAGTGGACCGGACCAGGTCGGCGGCGAAAATGGTCGAGCCGATCCAGCACGAGCCGAGGTCTTCGGCGGCCAGCGCGACCAGCAGGCCCTGCACGGCGGCACCGGCGGCGACGGTGAACATGGTGCGCTCGTGGCGGTTTCGCCGGTCGTCGCGGTAGGTATGCGCGCCTTCGGGCAGCAGGAACGGGATCACCAGTTCCGGTGCGCGATAAAGAATGTCGCCGCGGGACAGGCGTTTCGCGATCTGCTCGGGCGTGAAGCCGTCGCTGGTCAGGTCGGCTTCCCAGGACGAGCGCATCGCGTCGAGGAGTTTGCGGCGCAGGCCTTCGTCGCGCAGCCAGATGAACCGCACAGGGTGCGTGTGGTGCGGCGCGGGCGCGGTGAGCGCGGACGCGACCGCGCGGCGCATGGCTTCGGGGTCGACCGGCTCGTCGCTGAAGTGCCGGACGGAACGCCGGTGCGGTACCGCTTCCCGGCGGCCCTGCGCGATGGATTCGTTGGTGCCCAAGCGAAAGAGGTCGGTTTCGCCCGGGCGGATCAGGTCCCGCGCGGTGGATCCGTCGTCGTGGATCTGCAGACCGCGTACGACCGCGACCGGCAATCCGCCGAGCTTGCCCTTCACCAGGTCCGCCGCGGCGGCGATCTCGTCCGCGATCGCGATTTCCGTAACGGCCAGCTCGTTTCCCTGCGAATCGACCTGTCCGGCGTACCCGTGCAGCACGCGCAGGCCGGACGCGCCGATCGCGGCGTCGGTCTGGCCGACTCGCCAGGCCCGGCCCATGGTGTCGGTGACGACCACGGCCACCTCCACGCCCAGCCGCTCGCGCAAACCGTTGCGCAGAGCCAACGCGGACGCGTCCGGGTCCGCGGGCAGCAACGCCACCTCGTCGCCGCGCACGTTCGACGCGTCGATCCCGGACGCCGCCTGCACGATGCCCAGGTTGTTCTCGGTGATCAGCGTGCGCGCGATCCGGGCGACCACCCGCACCGATTCTTCCTCGATCAGCTTCCGCCGGGCCGCGTCGCGCGCCTCGGGGTCGCTCGGCACGCGCACCAAGCGGCCCTCGATCTTCGAGAACGCCTTGCTGGTCACCACGACCACGTCGCCGGACCGCAGCCACGGCGCGGCGGACACGATCGCGCCGGTCAGGTCGTCGCCGGGACGGAACTCCGGCAGCCCGGGGACCGGCAGGATCTCGATCTTCTGGGAAGCGTGGTCAAGCTGTGTTGCATCAGACACTGGAGACTCCAGCCACGTCGAGCGCCGCGCGGACCATGTCCGCCGTCGCGTCCACATCGGACATCAGCAGCGGCACCGCGCGCACGTCCACGCCGGGCACCGTGACCTCGTGATCCTCCGGCGCGACGAGCCAGCCGTCGAGCACGCCGCCTTCCGAACGCGCTCCGTAGTGGCGGCCGACCGCCTCCGCGGAGGTCTCCACGCCGATCGCGGTGAGGCACGCGTCGGCCATGCCGCGCAACGCTTTCCCGCCGATGATCGGCGACACCCCGACGACCTTGGCGCGAGTTTTCCGCAGTGCGTCGCGCACGCCGGGCACCCCGAGCGTCGTGCCGACCGACACGACCGGGTTCGACGGCGCGAACAGCACGACGTCCGCCTCGGTCAGCGCTTCGAGCACGCCCGGACCGGGCTTCGCCTCGTCGTTGCCGACCGCGACGATCGAATGCGCGGGCACGCCGGCCCGGTAACGCACCCACCACTCCTGGAAGTGCACGGCCTTCTGCTGCTCCGGCTGGTCCGGATCGTCGATCACGACGTGCGTTTCGACCCGGTCGTCCGACATCGGCAGCAGGCGCACGCCGGGCTGCCAGCGGTCGCACAGCGCCTCGGTGACCTGGGACAGCGGATAGCCCGCGCGCAGCATCCGCGACCGGATGAGGTGGGTCGCGATGTCCTTGTCGCCGAGCCCGAACCAGGTCGGCTCCGCGCCGTAGGCGGCGAGCTCCTCCTTCACCGTCCAGGTCTCGCCCGCGTGGCCCCAGCCGCGTTCGGTGTCGATGCCGCCGCCGAGGGTGTACATGCAGGTGTCGAGATCCGGGCAGATGCGCAGGCCGTGCATCCACACGTCGTCGCCGGTGTTCACCAGCGCGGTGATCTCGTGCGGGGACTCGCCCGCGCCGATCGCGGGAAGTCCGAGTGCGGTTTTGACCCCGAGCAGGAAGCGGGCGCCGCCCACCCCGCCTACCAGTACGACGATCTTCACGACTGGCGATCCTCGCACGTCCGCGGCGCCGGGCCCCAGTACCGGTACCTGTGGTGCTCCGAACAGCCCAGCGCGGAATACAACGCGAGCGCGCCGGCGTTGCCCACCGCCACTTGCAGGACCCACTTGTCGGCGCCGTGCGCGCGGCCCCAGTCGGCGAGCGCGTGCAGCACCGTGGTGGCCAGGCCGCGGCGGCGAAACTCCGGCGCGACCGCGAGACGGGCGACGTGGAGCCAGTCGTCGACGACGGCTCCGCGCACCGCCCCGGCGGTGACCCCGTCGGCCAGCACGACGCCGTAACCGACCTTTCCGGTGGTCACGACGTGCCGCTGGGCGGAACCCGGCTCGGTGGTGTTCTCGGCCAATTCCCACCATTCCGGCGTCGCCTGGTCGAGGACCTCGGCGCCGGGCGAAGGACCGGACGGCAGCGGACCGGTGAGCACCGACACCCGGTACCCGGCGGCGTGCTCGACCTGCTCGCGCCAGCCCGCGGCGGCCACCGCGCGCTCCAGTTCGCTGTCTTCCAGCACCTGAACCGCGGGCGGAATGCCGCGAGCGTGGGCGAAGTCACATACGGCCGCGAGCGCGTCCGGGACCGGACAGCCGGGGTCGCCGACCGCGAGTGTGCTGTTCGCGCGCCCGGTGAAGCCGTCCGCCCAGCGCAGAGTCCATTCTCCGAGCGGCTCCTCGACCACCGCCTGCCAGGCTTTCGCACACACGATTTCGAGCTTTTCCCGGGAGTTCACGGTTAGATTGTGACGGAGAGAGCTGTCCCGTTCCGCAGGAGAACCCCATGAGTTACGCGCGCAAGGACGACCGGCACAACGATGAGCTTGTCGACGAGATCGCCGACGGGTTCAAGCGGACTCTCGAGGAGAAACGCGAGGACGGCAAGCCCGCCGGACCCGCCTTCACCATTACCGGCGATGCCCGGAACGCGCCGAAACCGCGCCGCCGGGACCGCTGAGCGGCTCGGATCCGCCCCGTTTCCAGGGGTGGGATAAGGGTCGCCTAACCACCACCGGGGGCCAGGGAAGCGCGTAATGTCCGCACCGACCGGCCCAGCAGGAGAAGCCAGGAGTACGCAGTGACCTACGTGATCGCCGAGCCCTGCGTCGACGTGCTCGACAAGGCGTGTATCGACGAGTGCCCCGTGGACTGCATCTACGAGGGCGAGCGGATGTTGTACATCCACCCGGACGAGTGCGTCGACTGCGGCGCCTGCGAGCCGGTCTGCCCGGTCGAGGCCATTTACTACGAGGACGACGTCCCGGACAACTGGTCCGACTACACCAAGGCGAACGTCGACTTCTTCAACGAGCTGGGCTCGCCCGGCGGCGCCTCCAAGGTCGGCAAGACCGCGCACGACCCGGGGTTCATCAAGGCTCTGCCCCCGCAGGGCGAATGACCCGGCTGCCCGACTTCCCCTGGGATTCGCTCGCCGAGGTCAAGGCCCGCGCGCAGGCGCATCCCGGGGGCATCGTCGACCTGTCCGTCGGCACGCCCGTCGACCCGGTGCCGGACTCGATCCGCGCCGCGCTCGCGTCGGTGTCGGAGATCCCCGGCTATCCGGCGACGCACGGTACGCCTGAGCTGCGGGAAACGGCCGTCGCGGCGCTGGGGCGGCGGTACGGGATCACCGGCGTCGAACCGGACGCGGTGCTGCCGACGATCGGTTCGAAAGAGGCCGTGGCCTGGCTGCCGCGGCTGCTCGGCTTCGGGCCGGGCGACCTGGTGGTCATCCCGGAGCTGGCGTATCCGACGTACGAGGTCGGTGCGCTGCTCGCGGGCGCCGAGGTGGTGCGCGCGGACGGGCTGACCCAGCTCGGCCCGCGCCGCCCGGCGATGATCTGGCTGAACTCGCCGTCGAACCCGACCGGCCGCGTGCTCGGCGTCGACCACCTGCGCAAGGTGGTCGAATGGGCGCGCGAACGCGGCACCGTCGTGGTGTCCGACGAGTGCTACCTCTCGCTCGGCTGGGAGGCGGAACCGCTGTCGGTGCTGCATCCGTCCGTCCACGGTGGACAGACGGACGGCCTGCTCGCGGTGCACTCGCTGTCCAAGTCGGCGAACCTCGCGAGCTATCGCGCCGGGTTCGTGACGGGCGACCCGAAGCTGGTGAAGACCCTGCTGGAGGTGCGCAAGCACGCCGGCATGATCGTGCCGCGCCCGGTGCAGCAGGCGATGGTGGCCGCGCTTTCCGACGACGAAGCCCTTGCCGGGCAACGCGAACGCTATCGCGCGCGGCGGGTCGTGCTGCGGAAGGCGTTGCAGGACAACGGCTTCGAGATCACTTATTCCGAGGCCGGGCTGTATCTCTGGGCCACGCGCGGGGAATCCGCGCAGGCCACGGTGGAATGGCTCGCCGAGCGCGGCATCCTGGTCGCGCCGGGCACCTTCTACGGGCCCGCGGGCAAGGAACACGTGCGGGTCGCGCTGACGTCAACGGACGAGCGCATCGAGGCGGCCGCGGAGCGGCTGGCGCAGGGTTGAGAGCACGGGGTCAGGCGACTGACCCCGTGAAATACCCGGTCGCCGCGACCCCGAGCGCGAGGAAGACCGCCGGGAACGCGATGTTGTGGAACACCTTCGCGCGGATGTGCGCTCCGACCGCGCCGATGAAGAACAGCGTCAGCCCGATCGCTGCGGCCAGCCCTAGGCGGGGCCAGCCGAGCAGGCCGGCCACCAGCCCGGCGACGCCCGCGCCTTCCAGGATCGCCAGGTAGGGGATCCATCGCGGGCCGACGCCGACCTCGGTCGAGTTCTGCACCACGAACCGCGCTCGGACGGCTTTGGCCACGACCTCGAAGGCGTTGATCGCGACGCAGACGAAGGTGGCGACGAGAAGTCCGGTTTCCATGGCTGCTCCTTTCCGGTCCCACTTCCCTGACGGGGCGGGGGCCGGAAAGGTGACCGGCCGTCAGTAGTCGCGGCCGGTGAAACCGCGGTAGACGAACCGGGTGAGCGCCTCGATCGCTTCCTCGTCGGAGGGCTGGTTCCACCCTGCTGGCGGCGGCGTGACCAGCCACATCTGCGCGAAGTTGTCGATCAGCTGGTACATCATCGCGATGGTGAGCTGGGTGTTCGCCGGGAGCCGCAAGCCGGCCGCGGTGACGTGCTCGAGGTGGCTCTCGACGTCCGAGGCCTGGGTGGCGCCGAAGTTCGCGTACGCGGCGGCGAAGTCCTCGTTCACCATCGCCGCCTGGCGCAGCGCGAGCATCGTGGGCGCGTTGGCGCGGTAGAAGTCCCAGTACTGCCGCACGTGCCAGCGGACCGCGGCGGGATCGCTGAAATCGGACAGATGGTCCTCGGCCATGGCCTGCTGGTCGCTGTCCTCGGCCAGGTCGGCCAGCAGCGCGATCAGCAGTTCTTCCTTGCCCGCGAAGTGGTTGTAGAACGACCCCGCGGCGCGGCCGGCTTCCCGGGTGATGTCGGTGATCTTCGTGTTCAGGTAGCCCTTGGCCGCGAACACGCGCTTGGCCGCGTCCTTGAGTGCCGTTTCCGTTTCGGCGGCTTTGTCCCGGCGGCTCGTCGCTGTCATCCGGCACCTCCCTTGACGCGAACGCTATCAGCGGGCATGCTGAATCTAAATTCAGTGAATCATAATTCAGTCAGACGGGAGAAGGACATGACGGTGCTGGTGGCGGGGGCGGGCCCGACCGGGCTCACGCTGGCGATCGAGCTGGCGCGGCGCGGGGTCGGCGTGCGGGTGGTGGACAAGGCGGAGCAGTACTTCGTCGGCTCGCGCGGCGACGGTCTGCAGCCGCGCACGATGGAGGTCTTCGAGGATCTGGGCGTGCTGGACGCGGTGCTCGCCGCGGGTGCGCCGCCGCACGAGATGCGCGTGTACCTGGACGGGGAGTTCACGATGGTGCGGCGGATGGCCGAGCCGGTCGAACCGACGCCCGCGGTGCCGTATCCGACCGCCTGGTTCCTCGGCCAGTCGCAGACCGAGGGGATCCTCCGGGACCGGCTGGCCGAGTTCGGCGTGCGGGTGGAGCTGAACACCGCGTTGACCGGCTTCACGCAGGACGAGGAGGGCGTCACCGCGGAGCTGTCGACGGGGGAGACAGTGCGCGTGGACTACCTGGTCGGCGCGGACGGCGGGAAGAGCTTCGTGCGCAAGACGCTGGGGATCGCGTTCGAGGGGACCACTGACGAGTCGATCCGGATGCTGCTGGGCGACGTCTCCGCGGAGGGGCTCGACCACGGCTCGGCGTACTGGTTCGCGAAGGCGGACGAGCCGATGTCCGGCGTCGCGTTCACGCCGCTCCCGGGGACGCCGTACTTCCAGTTCGCCTCCCCGCTCGGCGACGGCGACGCGGGCACCTCGCTGAGCGAGTTGCAGGAGCACCTGGACGCGGTGTCCGGCGGCGGGATCCGGCTGCTCGAGCTGGCGTGGTCAACCGTGTGGCGGCCGAACATCCGGCTGGCGGCGGCATTCCGGCAGGGCCGGGTGTTCCTCGCCGGGGACGCCGCGCACGTACACCCGCCGACCGGCGGGCAGGGCTTGAACACCGGGGTGCAGGACGCGTACAACCTGGCCTGGAAGCTCGCCGACGGATCGCCCGCGCTGCTGGACAGCTACGAGGCGGAACGACGCGCGGTCGCGGCGCGGGTTCTGGGGGTGAGCACTGCGTTGCTGGAGAAGTACAAGGAGGGTGCCGAGGACGCGCACGAACGCGGGCCGGAGACGCAGCAACTCGACCTGACCTACCGGGGCGGCCCGCTGTCGCCGGTTGGAGTGGGAGCGTTGCGTCCGGGTGATCGGGCACCGGACGCGCCGCTCGTGGACGCGAACGGCAAGAGCGTGCGGCTGTTCGAGCTGTTCCAGGGTCCACATGCGACAGAACTGGTCTTCGGCGACGGACCGCTCGGGACGGAGCATCCCGCGTACCGGATCCTGCCGCAGGGTGCGACGGGGGAGCTCGTGGACGCGGGCGGGCATGCGTACGCGGCGTACGAGGGGGCGCCGGCGAAGCGGGTGCTGGTGCGGCCGGATGGGTACGTGTGGTCGGTTAGCTGACCGCGTGTTCGGCGGCTTCGATGCGGTGCCAGATGTCGAGCCAGGTGGCGCGGGCGTGGGCGCGTTTGGCGAGTTCGTGTTCGACGATTCGTCCGGCGACGAAGCCGATTTCGGCGTCTGCGTTGGGCAGTACGCCGCGCACCTTCTCCGCGGCGAACACCGCGTCCTGGTGATCGCCCAGCACGGTCTGGAATTTGCGCGTCGCCTTGATCAGTTCGGACAGTTTCGCGGCCTGCTTCTTCTTCGCCGCCGATCGGGCCAATTCGGCGGTATAGCGGAGTTTCTTGCCGTGGATGCGCAGCGCGTGCAGGTCGTCGTCCGGGGGATTCGGGGGCAGGGCGGCGACTGCGCGGGCGAGTTTCCGGTATGGCTTCCGTACGTCCGCGGCCAAACTGGGCTTCTCGGCGGGGGTTTCGTCGATCTCGTGCTCGGCGGTGCGGGACAGCTGGGCGATGCCTTGCAGCAAGGTCGCATACCGGGGGCTCGACAGCGCCCGGTTCAAGCGGCGGCGGGCGGTGGTGCGTTCGGAGACGAAGCGGGACACCAGCCGTCGTCCGGCGGGTTGGTCTCGGACGTCGAAGTCGGCGATCACCTCGCGCAGGTGGCCGATCAGGACGTCGTAGTCGCGGACCTCGCCGAGGACCTGGCCCAGCCAGCCGAGGTCGGCGCGTACCGGTTCCGCGGTGGGGCCGACCAGCGCGCTCGAGGATTTCAGCACGCTTCGCATCCGCCGTTGCGCGACACGCATCTGGTGCAGTTCCTCCGGATCGGCCCCGGCCCGGGTGCCCGGTTCGCGGGACAGCAGTTCGCGCAGTTCGTGGTCGAGTTTGGCGCGGACGTGCGCGGCGGCCGGTGCCTCGGGGCCCGCCTTCGCCGGTTCGGCGGGGAGCCCGAGAGCGGCCGGCGTCGTCGGTTCCGGAGTACGGCGGCGGCTGGTCGCGTCGGAAGTCACCTAGTTAATGGTAGGTGAACAGCGATCCGATCGGAGTCCGCCAAAACAGCGAGAGGGTGCGCTCCCGCAGCGGGAAGCGCACCCTCTTCGAAGAGCTGGATCAGTTGGCGTGCAGTGCTTCGTTCAGCTGGATGCCGACGCCGCCGCGCGGCACGACCTCCACCGCGCCGGTCGCGGAGTTGCGGCGGAACACCGCGCCCGAGATGCCGGACAGCTCGCGTGCCTTGACCGTCTTGCCGTCGACCTCGACCTTGGTGCCCGCGGTGATGTACAGCCCGGCCTCGATCACCGAGTCGTCGCCGAGGGAGATGCCCGCGCCGCCGTTCGCGCCGATCAGGCAGCGTTCGCCGATCGAGATCACCTCGGTGCCGCCGCCGGACAGCGTGCCCATGATCGACGCGCCGCCGCCGACGTCGCTGCCGTCGCCGACCACCACGCCTGCCGAGATGCGGCCTTCGACCATCGACGCGCCGAGCGTGCCCGCGTTGTAGTTCACGAAGCCCTCGTGCATCACGGTGGTGCCGGACGCCAGGTGCGCGCCGAGCCGCACGCGGTCCGCGTCGGCGATGCGGACGCCGGTCGGGAGGACGTAGTCGACCATCCGCGGGAACTTGTCCACGCCGTACACGGAGACCGCGCCGCGCGACCGCAGCCGCAGCCGGGTCTGCTCGAAGCCCTCGACCGGGCACGGGCCGTGGCTCGTCCACACGACGTTGGCCAGCAGGCCGAAGATACCGTCGAGGCTCTGCACGCGCGGCTGGACCAGCCGGTGCGAAAGCAGGTGCAGGCGCAGGTAGACGTCGTGGGCGTCGGCGGGCGCGGTGGCAAGGCTGCCGATCGTGACGCGCACCGCGACGACCTCGACACCGCGGTCGGTGTCCGGGCCGAGCAGCGCGGCCGCGGACTCGCCGAGCAGCTCGGTGGTCTGCTCCGCGGTCAGCCGCTCGGTGCCGCTCGTGCCTGCGTCGACCAGCTTGGGGTGCGGGTACCAGGTGTCCAGCACGGTCCCGTCGGACGTGACGGTGGCCAGCCCGACGCCGACGGCGCCGGTCGTTTCGGGGTCAGTGGTCTGCTCGCTCACGCCGGTCACGGTAGCCGAAGCGGGCCGGATCAACCTGTGGTGGCCAGCTGGTTCACCTTTTGCTTGACCTCGGTCAGCGCGGTCGAGATGGACACGAGCGCCTGCGTGCACGCCCCGCCGGGGGTCGGCACGGTGGTGCAGCCCGCCTGGCGGAACGCGCCGACCGCCTGGTCGAGCGCGGTCGCGTCGCGGTCGAGCGGCTGGTTGACCGTCTTGCCCGCTTTCGCCAGCTTGTGCACCGAACCGGCGGTGTTGCCGACCTCGGTGACGTATTTCTCACAGCCCTTGGGCAGCTGGGTCTGCGGACCGGTGAAGCAAGCGTCGGCCGACAGCGCCTCGAGCTTGGTCGGCAGGGCGTCCGGACCCGGATCGCCGGCTCCGGGGCGGGCCTTGGGCCCGGCCTCGTTGCTGCAGCCGGTGAGGACGAGGGCGAGGACGCCGAGAGCGACCAGGGAGCTTCGCGTGCGCACGTCCTCACGGTAGCCCCCGCGCCTGCTGGGTACGGTGCCGGTATGACCTCCCTTGACCTGCGCGCCGATCCGGCCGACCTCACCGCTGCCCTTGTGGATGTGTTCAGCGTCTCCGGGGAGGAGGGCAAGCTCGCGGACCTCGTGCAGGCGGCGCTGGCCGAGCAGGCTCCGCATTTGGAGGTCGTGCGCAATGGGGACGCGGTGCTGGCGCGGACTCGGTTGGGGCGGCCTTCGCGGGTGATTCTCGCGGGGCATTTGGACACTGTTCCGGAGAATTCCAACTTGCCTTCTCGTCGTACTGGGGTCGGGGACGACTCCGTGTTGCATGGGCTGGGGTCGGTGGACATGAAGGGCGGGGATGCGGTTTTCTTGCATCTCGCCGCTACTTTGCCGGAGCCTCGGCATGATGTGACGTTTGTGTTTTACGACAATGAAGAGGTCGAGGCTGTTCGGAACGGGCTCGGGCGGATTGAGCGGGAGTTGCCTGAGTGGCTTGCCGGGGACCTCGCGATTGTCGGGGAGCCGTCCAATGGGGTGATTGAGGCTGGCTGCCAGGGGACGTTGCGGGTTGAGGTGCGGACTTCCGGGGCTCGGGCGCACACTGCTCGGGCTTGGATGGGGTCGAATGCGATTCACGCGTTGGCGGAGCCGTTGCAGCGGTTGGCTTCTTATTCGCCTCGGGTGGTGGAGATTGACGGGCTGACTTATCGGGAAGGGCTGCAGGCTACTGCTATTTCCGGCGGGGTGGCTGGGAATGTGGTGCCGGATGCTGCCGTTCTGACGGTTAATCATCGGTTCGCGCCTGATCGGGGGGCGGAGGAGGCCGAGGCGCATGTGCGGGGGGTTTTTGATGGGTTTGATGTGACGTTGGTGGATATGTCGCCTGGGGCGTTGCCTGGGTTGTCCGCGCCGGCGGCAGCTGAACTGGTGGCTGCGGCTGGGGGGTCGGCTGCGGCCAAGTTGGGGTGGACGGATGTGGCTCGGTTCGCTGCGTTGGGGATGCCTGCGGTGAATTTCGGGCCTGGGGATCCTACGTTGGCGCATACGCAGCAGGAGTGGGTTCGGGTTGGGGAGATTCGGGGGGTTGCTGAGGTGTTGAGGCGGTTTTTGGGTTGATTCTGTTTCGGCTCGTCGCCTGGCGGCGACATTGCCGTGGGGGTTGCGTGGGGCACCCCGAAGCTTGATTGTGCTGACGGTTCGGGGGTGCTTGTCAAGGCGGGAAAGATGCCTT
>NZ_JARACH010000076.1:0-41582 GCF_029087445.1 Amycolatopsis sp. La24 | reverse complement strand
GTCTGGGGTGGCTTGTCAAGGCATCTTTCCCGCCTTGACAAGCCACCCCAGACCGTCAGCACAATCAAGCTTCGGGGTGCCCCACGCACGCCAGGGCGCAATGTCGCCGCCAGGCGACGAGCCGAACGTCAGACAACATCCCCCCGCCGAACCCGATAAACCTGCAACCTCAACTCGTAATACTTAGTAGTCTCCCCAACCCAAGACATCCCGATCCGCTCCGCAGTAGCAATAGCCCGGGAATTACTAGGCCGCGCCACCGCGAACAACTCATCAGTCCCGTCCTGGGAAAACGCCCACTCCACCAACGCCCGCGCGGCCTCGGTCGCGTACCCGTGCCCCCACTCCTCGGGCCGCAACTGCCAGCTCAGCTCCAAATCCTCCCGATAGGGCGGCAGCAACCGGATCCCCAGCCCCCCGATCACCCGGCCGTCAGACCGCAGCTCCACCGCCCACCGCCCCCGCGGCGGGGTCAGATTCGGCTGCGCCTCCTGCCAGGCCTGCAACACCGACCGCATCGCAGCGGCGTCCGCGACCCGGTCCATCGCGGGAGTGAGCCAATGCGTCACGTCGGAGGAGCCGTAGATCTGATACGCGGCTTCGGCGTCGTCAGCCGTCCAGTCCCGGATCACGAGACGGTCGGTGGTAATCGGCAGGGTCATGCAAGAACGGTACGCCCGTTCCACCCGATCGGGGCAAGTGATCCAGGACGCACCGCAGAAGTCTTGCCCGGCAAGGACTCCGCCCGCGACAACGCGCGGGTTAGACTGCGCGGGTGGAGATCTGGGTGAACCCGCGTTGTTCCAAGTGCCGCTCGGCGGTGTCGCTGCTCGACGAGGCCGGCGCGGCGTACACCGTGCGCCGCTACCTGGAGGATCCGCCGACCGAGGCGGAGCTCGTCGCGGTGCTCGACCGGCTCGGCCTCGACCCGTGGGACATCACCCGCACCGGCGAGAAAATCGCCGGTGAACTCGAGCTGAAATCCTGGTCCCGGACCCCGGAAGACCGTCCACGGTGGATCGCCGCGCTCGCCGAGCACCCGGAGCTGATCCAGCGTCCGATCATCACCGCCGACGACGGCACCACGGTCGTCGCGCGCGACGAGGACACCGTCCGGTCGGTGCTCAGCTGACCGCGACCGCGATCAGCGCGGCCGCCAGCAGCACCACGTACGCGACGGCGTGCACCTTGTCCGGCAACCGGTCGGCGACCCGGCGGACGAGCGCGATCGTCGGCAGTGAACCGGCCAGCAGCGCCGCGCCCGCGATCGGGTCGAGATACCCGGACGGCCCGCCGCCCGCTGTCGCGTAGACCGCCGTCGCCACCACCGCGACCGGCACGCTGAGCGGGTTCGCCATCGCCGCCGCGTCCGCCATCGGCAGTCCCTTGCGGCGCAGCAACGGCACCGTCATGACGCTGCCGCCCACCCCGAGAAAACTCGCCACCGCACCGATTCCGACGCCGCCCGCGGTGGTCGTGAACGTGCTCAGCGGTTTGGCTTCCCCTTGTGGTTTAAGGAATCCGCCGCGCACCAGGCTGTCCACAATGGTCACTGCCAGGTAGACGATGAACAGGACACGCAACAGTCCGTCTCCGGCGTAGGTCGCGGCCACTGAACCGATGACGGCACCGATCGCGACGAACACGGCGAGCGGCCAGATGTAGTCGCGACGGAGGCGCCCGGCCCTGGCTTGCACGACGGTCGCGCTCACCGCATTCACCACCATCACCGCGGTGGACGTCGCGACGGCGACATGCATCGCGTCGCCGCGGCTCGTGACCGCCGCGACCACCGGCACGGTGACGAATCCGCCGCCGAAGCCGAACAGCACGGTCGTGACGCCGCTGAGGCAGCCGAAGAGCAGAAGAATCAGGATCGAGGTCAACACTGGCTTCAAGGTAGGTCGTGCCGGGTGCGGCGCGCATCCGAAGATTCGCCAGCTTCTTTCGAGAATCAGACACCTACTCTGGAGGCATGCGCAACGTTCCGTTGTCCGAGGTCGACGCCCTGCCGCGGGCTGTGCTCGCGATCAGCACGGACTACCCGCCGGACCACTTCCTGCCGCCGCATCGCCATCGCCGCGCGCAGTTCCTTTACGGGGCCACCGGCGCGATGCGGGTCGGAACGGCAGACGGAACCTGGACCGTCCCGACGCGGCGCGCGGTGCTGATCCCGCCGGAAACCGACCACAGCGTCGTGATGATGAACGTGACCACGCGCAGTCTGTATCTGGAACCGTCCGCCGTGCCGTGGTTCCCGCGCCGCTGCCAGACCGTCGACGTCTCGCCGCTGCTGCGGGAATTGCTCCGGGAAGCCGTGGACGTCGCCCCGGAATACCCTCGCCGCGGTCGCGATGCCACGCTGATTTCCCTTCTGTTGCACGAAATTTCCCGCTGCGTACCGCTGCCGCTCGAACTTCCGTGGCCGCGGCACGAGGGTCTGCGTGCTCTGTGTCAGTCCTTTTCGGACGCTCCCGATGTGCACGATCCGCCGTCTCGCTGGGCGGCGGAGCTGCACGTCAGCGAACGGACGCTGCACCGGCTGTTCCGTGCCGAAACGGGCCTGAGCTTCGCCCGCTGGCGGGAGCGGGCGTGTGTGCTGCACGCACTCCCGCTGCTGGCCGCGGACCTTCCGGTGGCCGACGTCGCGGTCACCCTCGGATACGAAAGCCCCGCCGCCTTCACGACGATGTTCAGCCGCCTGCTCGGCGCGCCGCCGACG
The DNA here is from genome assembly GCF_029087445.1 of Amycolatopsis sp. La24. Taxonomy (NCBI): domain Bacteria; kingdom Bacillati; phylum Actinomycetota; class Actinomycetes; order Pseudonocardiales; family Pseudonocardiaceae; genus Amycolatopsis; species Amycolatopsis sp. La24. The sequence goes on along the minus strand of NZ_JARACH010000076.1, from coordinate 38,860 downwards.
GCTTACCGCGAGCCGTGACCCAGATCTCATTGAGTGCAACTTGATTGTGCACAACTTAGTTGTACTGTGGGTCCCGTTCGGAACTTTCTCTGAGGAGGACCTCATGACTGCCACTGTCGTTCTGGTGCACGGCGCGTTCGCGGATTCGTCCAGCTGGAACGGGGAGATCGAGCGGTTGCAAGCGGCCGGGCACCGGGTGATCGCGGCGGCGAACCCGCTGCGCGGAGTCGCCGAGGACGCCGCCTCCGTGCGGTCTTTGCTCGACAGCATCGAGGGCCCGATCGTCCTGGTCGGCCACTCCTACGGCGGTTCGGTGATCTCGGCCGCCGCGGCGGGCCACCCCGGGGTGCGGGCGCTGGTCTACATCGCCGGCTTCCTTCCGGACGAGGGCGAAAGCGCGGGCGAACTGGCCGGCAAGTTCCCCGGCGGCACGCTGGGCGAGACGTTGGAGCAGGTCGCCCTGGCGAACGGCGTCGACCTTTACGTCCGGCAGGACCTGTTCCACCAGCAGTTCGCGGCGGACGTCCCGGCCGCGCAGGCCAGCCTGATGGCAGCGGGCCAGCGCCCGATCGCAGCAGCGGCCCTGGACGAAGCGTCGCCCGCACCGGCGTGGAAGGACCTGCCGGTGTACAGCCTGATCCCGACCGCGGACAAGAACATCCCCGCCGAGGCGCAGCGTTTCATGGCGGAACGCGCGGAGGCGGAGGTAGTCGAGGTGGAGGGTGCTTCGCACGCGGTGCTGGTTTCGCAGCCGGAAGCGGTGGCGGACCTGATCCTGCGCGCTGCCCGGTGACTTCGCCGAGGTGAGGCCGGTCCCGCGCTGCGCCTGGGTGTGCAGCGTGGGTCCGGCTCGGCGGTCCCGGATCTCCGGGCTCAGTTTCGGTGGTTGGCCTGGTCAGCAGGCTTGTTGTGCGGGGTTCGGGGAGCCGATCGGTCCCGTTGTGCGGACTCGTCATAGTCGAGCCGGAATTTCACCGTTCACCGCGTCGGTGCGGCAGTTACCATCGGCGGCCATGAGCACCTCAGGGGGTCCACAGGAGCAGCCGGGAACGCCGCAGGAGCCGGGCGCGGTCCCGCCGGGATGGCAGGCGCCTCCGCCGGGCGCCGGTAATCCGCAGCAACCCGGAACTCAGCCGGGTTATCCGCAGCAGGCCGGGCAGTCTCCGCAGTACGGACAGCAGTACCCGGGCCAGCCGGGCTCGTACCCCGGCCAGGCCGGACAGCCGGGGCAGTACCCCGGACAGCCTGGGCAGGCGCAGTACCCGGGGCAACCGGGTCAGTTCCAGCCGGGCCAGCCGTACCCCGGTCAAGCGGCTTACCCTGGCCAGCCGGGTTATCCAGCACAACAGCCGGGCTACCCGCCCCAGCAGCCGGGAGCCGGTTACGCCGCACCCGGCCAGGGCTTCCTGCCCCAGAACCGGCCGCTCACCACCCCGGGGCTCGGCGCGATCCCGGTGGCTCTCGGCGCGATCCTCGAGGTCGTCGCCCTGTTCGTCCCTTGGGTCACGTTCACCCTGGGCTCCCAAACCGCCTCGGTCACCTTCATCGACGCGTTCAGCAAGATGACGTCCGGCATGGACAGCTTCGCCGCGATGTACGTGCGGTTCCTCGCCTTCCTCCTGATCGCCGCGACGTTGCTGTCCACTCTCCCGTGGACGCTCGGCGCGCTGCGCACGAAGAGGTCGGCGTACTGGCTCAGCGGGATTCGTCGCCGGGAGCTCACTCCGCCGAACTTCTGGTGGTACCGCACCGTCTTCGCGGGCCGGGCGACCGTCATGCTGGCCTTCCACATCGCGGGGATCGTCGCGATGTTCTCCGAGGACCTGTCGAAAATCGGCCTCGGCGCGTATCTGCTCATCCTCGGCGGGGTGCTCGTGATCGCCGGCGCGGCGATCGGGCCGAAGCTCACGGCTGCCCGCTGACGGCGCGGATGACCGGGTTCTGACAAATGTCATCGCGCACCGGTGCGCGGTGACACTACGGCTCGCTTGCCCGTCCGCCCACCATGGGGCGGGCAAGCAGCGCCGGCTCCTCCGGACCGCTCAACGGTCCGGAAAGGACAGTCATGAACTCCCGTCCCGCAACGGTTTCCGAACAACCCCGGATCAGGGCGGTCCGCGTCCTCACCGGGGCCTACCTGGCGCTGAGCGTGCTCACCCTCGGCGCGATCTTCCTCTTCCGCGACGACCCGTCGATGGTCACCGACGTCGTCTGGGTCCGGGCCACGATCGTGGCGGCCAGCGCGTTGCTCACGTTCCTGTTCGCGAGAAGCGCGGCTCGCGGGTCGAAACGAGGGCTGCTGCGGCTCCGGATCGTGTCGGCGGTGATGACGGTCGCGATCGTCGTCATCGTGTCGATTCCGGGCTTTCTACCGCTGTGGGTCCGGCTTGAACAGGGCGTCTGCGGGGCGCTGTTGCTGGCGGTGGTCGTCCTGGTCAACGGACGGCACGTGCGTTCGCTGTTCTCCGAGTAGCGTGCCGGACGTGGACCGCGGCCCCGATTCCGACGCCCAACGCTGGGTACTGGGCTGGCGCCGGCTCGTGCTGGACGCCGGCCTCCTGGTGTATCCGCTGATCGTCCTCGCCCAAACCGGCGGCCAGACCGCGGCGGTGGTGGCGCTGCTGGCGTTCTGCGCCTGCTACACCGGGGCGGCCATCGCTGCTTACCAGTTCCGGAGCCGGGTTTTCTGGATCCTGACCGGGGCGTTGACGCTGCTGTTCGCCGTCGTGCTGCCGATCGCTCGGGCGAACGCGTTTTACCTGCTCGCCGTGGTGGTTTCGCTCGCGGTTCCGAGGTTGCCGCGCTGGGGTGCGGTCATCGTGCCGATCGCCGCGGCGGCGACTGTGGTGGTGCCGTGGGCGGTTTGGCAGGCCGACCCGGGGTGGGCGCAGGCGGCGGCGTTGGTGTTCACCGTGCTGGTGGTGGTCGCGTTCGCGGAGGCGCTGCGGGCGAACCGGGCGTTAGTGCAGGCGCGGGCGGAGGTGCAACGACTGGCCGCGGATGCCGAGCGCTCGCGGATTTCGCGGGATTTGCATGATCTCCTGGGGCATTCGCTCACCGCGATCACGGTGAAGAGCAATCTTGCCCGGCGGCTCGCGGTCAAGGGGGATGAGCGGGCGGTCGAGGAAATCGGCGAGGTCGAGCAGTTGTCCCGGCAGGCGTTGGCGGATGTCCGGGCGGCGGTTTCGGGCTATAGAGAGGTGACGCTGGCCGGTGAGCTCGCTCGGGGGCGCGAATTGTTGCGGGCGGCGGGGATTAGTGCGGATTTTCCTTCTGCGGTGGACGGGCCTCATCAGGAATTGTTCGGTTGGGTGGTTCGGGAGGGGTTGACTAATGTGGTTCGGCATTCTCGGGCTACCGCTTGTGCGGTGATTGTTTCGGATTCTTCCGTGGAAATTCGTGACGACGGTGTTGGTTCTGCTGCGGATGCCGGGAATGGGCTTTCCGGGTTGCGGGATCGGGTGGTCGCTGCTGGCGGGCGGATGGATGCGGGGCCGGTGCGGCCTCGGGGGTGGCGGTTGCGGGTGACGGTGGCGTGACTATTCGGTTGTTGCTTGCGGATGATCAGGCGTTGGTGCGGCAGGCGTTGGGGACCTTGCTTGATCTTGAGGACGATTTTGTGGTGGTCGCGCAGGTGGGGCGCGGGGACGAGGTGGTGGGGGCGGCGCTTGAGCATCGGCCGGATGTTGCGTTGCTGGATATCGAGATGCCTGGGCTGGACGGGTTGGCCGCGGCTGCGGTTTTGGCGGAGCAGGTGCCTTCGTGCCGGGTGGTGGTTTTGACTACGTTCGGGCGGGCCGGGTATTTGCGGCGGGCTATGGAGGCTGGGGCGGTTGGGTTTGTGGTTAAGGACGCGCCTGCTGAGGCGTTGGGGGATGCTATTCGGCGGGTGATGGTGGGGGAGAGGGTGGTGGATCCGGCGTTGGCGGTGGCTACTTTGGCTGCTGGGGAATCGCCGTTGACTGCTCGGGAGAGGGATGTGCTGATCGCGGCCCGGGGTGGGGGGTCGGTGGCGGAGATCGCGGGGAGTTTGTATTTGTCTGAGGGGACTGTGCGGAATTATTTGTCTGGGGCTATTGCCAAGACCGGGGCCCGGAACCGGATGGGGGCGGTTCGGGTTGCTGAGGAGCGGGGGTGGTTGTGAGTGCTCGTCGCCTGGCGGCGACATCGGGCGTTGGTTGCGTGGGGCACCCCGAAGGTTGATTGTGCTGACGGTCTGGGGGTGCTTGTCAAGGCGGGAAAGATGCCTTGACAAGCACCCCCAGACCGCAGGGAGGCTTCGTATCGGGGTGCGGGGGAGCGGCTGGGTGCCTCGATGGGTGGGTGCATCGGCTGTGGTTTAGGGCGCGTGGGTTGGGTGCCTGGTCTTGTTGGGTGAGCGGGCTGCGGCGGGTCCGCGTGCGTTGGGTGTCTGGTCTCGTTGGGTGAGTGGGCTGCGGCTGGTGCGTGTGGTTTGGGTGGCTGGTCGCGGGTGGGGCTGCGGTCGCGGAATAGCGCCCCATTGTGGCATTGGGTGCATGTGACGCACCGACTGTGGCATTGGGTGCATCCAGCGCACCCAATGTGGCGTTGGGTGCGTGGGGGTGCACCGAACGCGGCGTTGCAGCGGTGGGGAGGTCGTGAGGGGAACCCTCACGGAATCAGGGTCTGTGAGGGGTCCCCTCACGCACTTCGCGCGCCGCGACGAAGGCCGTGAAGGGCTCCTTGAGGGAATCTGGGTCCGTGAAGGGGTCCTTCACGCGCGCGAGGAACAGTCGTGAGGGGAACCCTCACGGAATCAGGGTCTGTGAGGGGTCCCCTCACGGACTTCGTGCACCGCGACGAAGGCCGTGAAGGGCTCCTTGAGGGAATCTGGGTCCGTGAAGGGGTCCTTCACGCGCGCGAGGAACAGTCGTGAGGGGAACCCTCACGGAATCAGGGTCTGTGAGGGGTCCCCTCACGCACTTCGCGCGCCGCGACGAAGGCCGTGAAGGGCTCCTTGAGGGAATCTGCGTCCGTGAAGGGGCCCCTCACGCGTGCCAGAAAACAATCGTGAGGGGAACCTGAAGGAATCAGGGCCCCCACGTAACGCACCAACACGGGCGCGCAAGAAGGTCCGAAGTGGACGGACTAGTCGTTCTTCTCCGCGTTCAGCCTCGCGGCTTCGCGGCGGACTTCGGCTTGGGTTTCGCGTTCGCGTTGCAGCCAGGTGGGGTTTTCGGCTTTCAGGGCCTCGATCTGGTCCGTCGTCAGGGCTTCGGTGACGCCGCCCCTGGCCAGGCCGCCGATGGAGACTCCCAGTTTCGCGGCTACCACCGGGCGCGGGTGCGGGCCGTTGCGGCGCAGGTCGCGGAGCCATTCCGGCGGGTCGTTCTGGAGGGCGTTCAGTTCGTCGCGCGAGACGGTGCCCGCGCGGAACTCTGCGGGGGTCGCTTCGAGGTAGACGCCCAGCTTCTTCGCTGCCGTCGCCGGCTTCATGGTCTGGGGGGTCTTCTGCGCCGTCATGCCCACCAGCGTAACCGGCGACCCCGCGCCGGTAGCCTTGCCACGTGACAGGAGCCGACCAGGCCTCGGCGTTCCGGCTCGCCTACGTTCCGGGTGCGACCCCCGCGAAGTGGGTCCGGATCTGGGGCGAACGCAATCCCGAAGTGCCGCTCGACCTGGTCGCGGTCGCTGCTGCCGAGGCCGCGGGCGTCGTGCGCGACGGTGGGGTGGACGCAGCGCTGCTGCGGCTGTCCGCCGACCGCGACGGGCTGCACGCGATCCCGCTCTACACCGAGACCACGGTGGTCGTCGTTCCCAAGGATCACCTGGTCGCGGCTGCCGACGAGGTGTCCATTGCGGACCTCGCGGACGAGCTCGTGCTGCATCCGCTCGACGACTCGCTCGAGTGGGACCAGCTGCCCGGCAAGCCCGCCCTGGAGCGGCCCGAGACGACCGGCGACGCGATCGAGCTGGTGGCGGCGGGCGTCGGCGTGCTGATGGTGCCGCAGTCGCTTGCCCGGTTGCACCATCGGCGTGATCTCACGTACCGGCCGGTCGAGGACGCGCCGCAGTCGCGCGTCGCGTTGTCCTGGCCGGAGGGCGAGACCAGCGACCTCGTGGAGCAGTTCATCGGCATCGTTCGCGGGCGCACGGTGAACAGCACTCGCGGGCAGCAGGAAACGCAAGCCAAGACCGGCAAGGCGGCGCCGGCCAAGAAGAAGCAGCGCGAACCGGACCGTCGCCGGAGCGTGCCCAAGTCCGGCGGGCGCGGCAAGCCTCGCCGTCGTCGTTGACGTTCAGGGAGCAGCTGTGGATCTCGGGTTGAAGGGCAAGTGCGCGGTCGTCACGGGGGCCAACCGCGGGATCGGGCTGGCGGTTGCCGAGGTGCTCGCGGCGGAGGGTGCTGACCTCGCGCTCGTCGCCCGGGACGCCGAAGCCCTTGCCGCTGCGAAGGAAAGCCTCGGCAGGCACGGTACGAAGGTGGTCGCGCTTCCGACGGACACCACCGACGACGCTGCGGTCGCGGCGATGGCGGAGCGGGTCAAGGCGGAGTTCGGGGCGGCGGACGTCCTGGTCAACTGCGCGGCGCCGGCGTCCAGCGGGGTCCGCACGCCGCTTGCGGACCTGCGGGACGAAGACCTGCGCCTCGAGATCGAGACCAAGGTGCTCGGCTACCTGCGGTGCGCCCGTGCGCTCGCGCCGGGGATGCGGGAGCGCGGCTGGGGCCGGATCGTGAACGTCAGCGGGCTCAACGCGCGGCTGGCCGGTTCGACGTTCGGGTCGATCCGCAACGTCGCGGTCGCGGCGATGACCAAGAATCTCGCCGACGAACTGGGGCCGCAGGGAATCGCTGTGACGGTCGTGCATCCGGGCTACACGGTGACGGAACGGACGCCGGAGAAGCTCGCCGAGATCGCCGCTGCGCGGGGGATTTCCGTGGCGGAGCTGGAAAAAGGTCTCACGGCCGGGGTGAGCATCGGTCGGTTGGTGACGGCGGCCGAGGTGGCGGACGTGGTGGCCTTCCTGGCGTCCCCGCGCAGCGTGGCGATCAACGGAGACGCCATCGCGGTCGGCGGCGGCGTTCCCGGGCAGATTTACTACTGAACGGCCTGGAGTTCGCGCGCTGGACTGAGGTAGCCGAGACGGCCCTTGGTCGCGGCGAGCACGATCAGCGCGGCGGCGGCGAACGCGGCGAACAGCAGGTGCTCGGCGATTTTCGGATCCGCGTTGGGGAACAGTTCAGACCAGGCGACGGACAGGTAGTTGTTGATCCCGGCGTGCAGCAGCAGCGCGATCGGCAGGCTTTCGCCGCTGCGGTTGAACACCCAGGTCATCACGAAGCTGATCGCGATCGCGGTGCCGACGAACTCCAGCACGGACCAGACCGTCACGTTCGGCCAGTGGCCCCATTCGGTGAAGAACAACGGCAGATGCCAGACGCCCCACAGCGGGCCGAGGATCAGCGTGCCGCGCAGCGGGCCGTACTTCGGCTGCAAATGCGGGAGGGCGAAATCGCGCCAGCCGGGTTCTTCGGCGAGGCCGGTGGTGAGCACCTGGAGCACGAAACCGAAGACCCACACCAGGATCAGCGACGCGGCAGGGGCCCGGAACGCGCCGGCGAACGGCAGGCTGGAGAGCGTCAGCACGACGGGAACAGCGAAGAGCGCGAGTGCGTACCATCGCCAGTTCACCCGCCATCGCAGCAATCGACCTGCCCACGCGCGCAGCCCGGGACGGCCTTCGGCGAGCGCGGTGACGATGAACGCGGAGAAGATCGGGCCGAGGTACGCGCCGGGGAGCATGCCCAGGATTTGCGTCGTGCCGAGTACCGGCGGGAATCCGAAGTGGACGATGCCTAGGCCATTGTCCGAGAGTACATAAGGGAGCCACGAGAGCCAGCTCAGTGCGATGGCGAGCGTGAAGAAAGCCGTGATCGGGCGTCGGGCGACGAGGGCGGTCATGATGGTCCTTTGTGGACGAGTCAGCGATGGGTGCGGTAGTTCGCGACGAGCGCGATGCCCGAGGCGAGGGTGACGACGCCGAAAACGGTGCTCAGCACCAGGTTGACGCCGAGAGCCGAGGTGATCGCGTTGGCTGCGGCGCTGAGCACCAGCACGCCCCACAACAGCGCCCGGGGAGGTGATTTCGTCATGCCGGGAACGCTACGAACCGGGGCTCGCCAGGACGATCCCGTGCGCGGGAGGATCTAGGTACAGCAGGCTGTACTCCTTCGCTCCGAGGCGGTGCCGGGGCGGATTTCTGGGCTAGGGTTCGGCGGGGTGGGAGGTGCGATGGCAACCGCAGGCGAACCGACGCCGCGTCCGTGGACCGCGCGCGTCCGGGCTGCTCTCGACGCGCTGGAACACCTCGTCGGCGGGATCGGCACTTCGGTGCTGGCGCTGTTGGTACTGCTCGGCGTGGCCGTGGTCGCGGTGCTGAGCCTCGTGGGCGTCGGACTGCTGCTGGCCCGGCCGATGCTGCGCATCGTGCACGCGGTCGCCGACCGGGAACGGATCCGGCTCACCGCGATGAAACCGGACGTCATCAGCCCGGGTCCGGGCCCCGAACGGCTCGGTGCGGCGCTGCGCGAGCGGACGGTGCAACGCGAACTGCTGTGGGTCGCGATCCACGGTGCGGCGGGCTTTCTGCTCGGCTTCATCGCGCTGACGATCGTGCTCAACACCGCGCGCGACGGGCTTTTCCCGCTCTACTGGTACCTGCTCCCGCCGGACGAGGCGACGGCGTCACTCGGCTGGCCGGTGCACAGCCTGGCGGAGGCGCTCCCGGTGTCCCTGCTCGGCGTCGCGTGGGCGTTCCTCTCGGTCGCGCTGCTGCCCGCGATGGCTCGGCTGCAAGCATTGCCCGGCCGACGCCTGCTGCCCGCGGGCTCGGACGCTGACGTCACGCTCCGGATCGCCCACCTCACCGCGACCCGGGCCGCCGCGCTCGACGCGCATTCCGCCGAACTGCGCCGGATCGAGCGCGCGCTGCACGACGGCACGCAAAACCGGCTGGTCGCGGTCAATGTCCTGGTCGGCGCGGCCCGCCGGGCAGCCGCCCGAGGTTCGGCCGACGTCGACGAAATCCTTGGCCGCGCGCAAGACGCCACCGAGACCGCGCTCGCCGAACTGCGCGCGGTGGTGCGCAGTATCCTGCCGCCCGTGCTGGCCGACCGAAGCCTCGCCGACGCGTTGACCGCGCTCGCCGCGGACTGTCCGGTGCCGTGCACCATCGACGCCGACCTGCCCGGGCGGTATGCCGTTTCGGTGGAGGCGTCGGTGTATTTCGTGGTTGCTGAGGCGCTTACGAACGTCGCGAAGCACAGCGGTGCCAGCGGTGTTGAGGTGGTTTTGCGGCGGGAGGACGACGTGCTCCACCTGCATATCACCGACGACGGCCGTGGTGGTGCGGCGGAGTCCGGTGGTTCGGGGCTCGGTGGGATGCGGCGTCGGGTCGAGGCGCTGGATGGAACGTTTGCGCTGGCGAGTCCCGCTGGCGGACCGACGACTGTGGTGGTGAGTTTGCCATGCGGATTGTGATCGCTGAGGACGACCCGTTGCTGCGCGAGGGTCTCGCGCTGCTGTTGCGGGCCGAGGGTATCGACGTCGTCGCGACCACCGACAACCCGACCGATTTCCTTGCTGCCGTGGACAAACACGAGCCGGACACCGCGGTCGTGGATGTGCGGATGCCGCCGACGCACACCGACGAGGGGATCGTCGCGGCGGTCGAGGCTCGGCGGCGGCGGCCGGGGCTGGCGGTGCTGGTGCTGTCGGCGTATGTCGAGCAGGCCTTCGCGACCGACCTGCTCGGCAGCGGCAGCGCGCGGCTCGGGTATCTGCTCAAGGAACGCGTCGGGCGGGTCACCGAGTTCATGGAAGCGCTGAACCGGGTGGCCGACGGCGGAACGGCGATCGATCCGGAAGTGGTCGCGCAATTGCTGACCCGGACGCGTGCGGATTCCGGACTGGAACGGCTCAGCCCGCGCGAACGGGATGTGCTGGCGCTGATGGCGGAGGGATTAGGGAATGGCGCCATCGCCGAACGGCTCGTGGTGACGGACGGCGCGGTCCACAAACATATTCGCAGCATTTTCGCGAAACTGGATTTGGCACCGGACGACAGCGCGGATCGGCGGGTTACCGCGGTCCTGCGTTATTTGGAAGAAGCGCGCCGTTGATCCTTCGCGTGCTTCTGGGCGAAGCGGTGAAGACCTGACGGAACGCGGCCCGGGAGGGGCTGACGGGCGTCCGGCGAGGGCGAAATGGGCAGCGTTCACCGGCATTCGGCCGCGCGCAGTTCACCCGGACGAGTGCAGTATCGGACGCACCCCGAACGGGCCTCAGCCCACCCGGGCGCGTGAAAACCGCACCGGAGCTGTCCGGTGCGATCTCCGGCTGGGACGAGCCCGCCGGTGTCTATTTGCCCGAGCCGGGCTTCTCGTCCGCCGCGCCCTGGGCAACGTCCTCTTCGGACCAGTCGAGCCCGGCCTCGGCGACCACGCCGTCGAAGATCGGGGTGGCCACGGCCTGTTCCGCGCTCACGACGCGCTCACCACGTCGATGATCGCGTCGGCCGCGATCCACTGCGGATCCGCGTCTCTTGCCTGGCCGTCGACCTGGACCGGGACCCAGGTGACCGCGGTCGCGTCGTCGGTGACCGGGGCTCCGGTGACCACCCCGCGCCGGCACAGCTGGCGCCTGCCGGTGCGCTGGCCGACCAGGTAGGTGACCCGGTGGCCGGTGGACAGTTCGGACCGGTGCTGTTCGCCGTCCATGTGTTCCTCCCTGCACGCCACCCTTGTGGGCGACGCTCGCTTCATCGACGCGACTCGCTCCCCTCGTGTCGATGACGCACTCCCGGTCCGTGATCTGGGCCACAGCGACGCAACGGCCGCGGTGAACGCGACACCTACATCGAGGCAACCCGACCACAGACAGTCATCCCTCTATACCCAAAGTAACAGGTACAGTGGCGTATCCGGTATGTGACCCGGCGATACACTCGCGCGGATGACGTCCTCAGGTACTCCGCCCGACGGGCGGGCCACCCGGTGGGCAGGGCAGCGCGAACGCCGGCGCCGTGAGTTCGTGGAAGCCGGTATGCGCGCGATCGCCCGGTTCGGGCCGGAGGTGTCCACCGAGCAGATCGCCGACGAGGCCGGCGTCGCTCGCACGCGCATTTACAAGCATTTCGCCGACACCGCGGACCTGCAGCGCGCTATCGCGTTGCGCGCGGCGGAAATGATCGGCGCGCAATTCTCTCCGCTGTGGGGAGTTTCCGGCACTCCGCGCGAAATGGTGCACGCGACGATCGGCGCGCATATCGAATGGCTTTCCGAACACCGCGCGCTGTATCAATATCTGATGCGGCAGTCGGTGACCGGGCCGCGCGACGTCGTGGCGGACGTGAAAACCGCGATCGCCCGACAGCTGACTGTGTTGTTCGAGTACTACCTCGGCCTGTTCGGCGCGGACCAGCGGGTCGGCGAAACCATCGCGTACGGGCTGGTCGGCTTGGTCGAGTCCAGTACCGCGCACTGGCTCGACGCCCCGCGCGGCATCGACCGCGAGGATCTGCGCCAGTTGCTCGCCCGCTGGGTCTGGTCGATCCTCGACGACACCTTGCGCACGGTCGGCGTCGCGCTCAACCCGGACTCGCCGCTGTCCGATCTGGACTACCGCATCCTCGACTGACCGCGCGAAAGAGCCCCTCGCGGGAATCCCCGCAAGGGGCCCTTCTCGGACCAGCGCGTCAGGCCTTCCGGCCGACCCCGCCCGCGATGCACTCCTGGACCTGGTTCAGCGGCTGGTACCGCGGGCCGTCCGGCCACCAGTCCTCGCACAGCACGAGGCCCGGGTCGACCAGTTCGGTGCCGCCGAACATCCGGCCGATCTCGTCCCAGGTGCGGAAAAGGCCGCTGCCCATCGGGCTGTGCGTGAACTTGTCCTCCATCCGCCGGGCGATCTCGCTGTGCTCGGGCGTCTGCGGGTCGAGGAAGTGCGCGACCACCACGAACGACCCGGACGGCAGCGCGTCGACGTAGGTCCGCATCATCTCCTCGTAGTCGTCGCCGAGGTAGTGGTGCAGAGTTCCGTTGTGCAGCAACGCGATCGGCTTCGTCCAGTCGAGGAACTCGCGCGCGGTCTCGTTCTGCAGGATCTGGTCGGGCTTGAAGATGTCCGCTTCGATGAACCGGGTGTTCTCGTTCTCCTCCAGCAGCGCGCGCCCGTGCGCGAGGACCACCGGGTCGTTGTCCACGTACAGCACGCGGGCTTCGGGGATGATCCGCTGCACGACCTGGTGCGTGTTCTCCGCCGTGGGCAGGCCGGAACCGCAGTCGAGGTACTGGGTGACCCTGCCCTGGGTGGCGAGGAAGCGGCAGGCGCGGATGAGGAAGTTGCGGTTGGCCCAGGCGAGGTCGTTGACCTCCGGAGCCACGGTCCGCACCTGGTCGAGCACCCTGCGGTCGATCTCGTAGTTGTTCGTGCCGTTCAGCGCGGCGTCGTACACCCGGGCAATGCTCGCTCGCGTGATATCGACCCCGACCGGGTGCGAACTGGGCGATTCGACGGCCTCGGTCATTTCTGGCGTCACCTCGGATGTGTCGGACGTCTCTTTGGTCTACTCACCGTAGACCTTCCGGGCTGTCAAGCGACCGCCAGGAGGAGGACAACCGGAGTGGGTGACAGATTCTTGATTCATTCCAGAAAATCGGGCAGACTCCGGGGCATGCCGACGACCACGGACTTCGAGCAGCTGCTGCGCGGAGTGCAGTTGCGGATCACGCGCCCCCGGGTGGCCGTGCTCTCCGCCGTGCACGCCAACGCGCACGCGGACACCGAATCCGTCATCGGCATGGTGCGCGCGGATCTCGGCGAGGTGTCCCACCAGGCCGTTTACGACGTGCTGCGCGCGCTGACCGACGCGGGGCTGCTGCGGCGCATCCAGCCGCCCGGTTCGGTCGCGCGGTACGAGGCCCGGGTAGGGGACAACCACCACCACGTCGTGTGCCGCTCGTGCGGTGCCATCGAGGACGTCGACTGCGCGGTCGGGGAAGCGCCTTGCCTCACCGCTTCCGACGCGCACGGTTACGTCATCGACGAGGCCGAGGTCGTCTACTGGGGCCGATGCCCCGCCTGTTCGACGGCAGCAAACTGATTCTGATTTCCGGAAGGATTCCCGTGTCTGACACCCCGAACGCCGAAGTCGGCGAGATGAATGAGGAGACCGCTGGCGGGTGCCCGGTCCACACGGGCCGCTTCGCGCACCCGACCGAGGGCGGCAGCAGCCGTGACTGGTGGCCGAACCAGCTCAACCTGAAGATCCTCCGGAAGCATCCCGCCGTGGCGGACCCGATGGACGACGGCTTCGACTACGCGAAGGAATTCCAGAGCCTCGACCTCGACGAGCTCGCCCGCGACGTCGACGCGGTGCTCACCGACTCCCAGGAATGGTGGCCCGCCGACTTCGGCAACTACGGCCCGCTGTTCATCCGGATGGCCTGGCACAGCGCCGGCACCTACCGGATCGACGACGGCCGCGGCGGAGCCGGCGCCGGGCAGCAGCGGTTCGCGCCGCTGAACAGCTGGCCGGACAACGGGAACCTCGACAAGGCGCGCCGCCTGCTGTGGCCGGTCAAGAAGAAGTACGGCAAGAAGATCTCGTGGGCCGACCTGATGATCTTCACCGGCAACCGCGCGCTCGAGACGATGGGCTTCAAGACCTTCGGCTTCGCCGGCGGCCGCGCCGACGTGTGGGAGCCGGACGAGGACGTGTACTGGGGCCCGGAGCGCACCTGGCTCGGCGACGAGCGGTACAAGGGCGACCGCGAGCTGGAGAACCCGCTGGCCGCGGTCCAGATGGGGCTCATCTACGTGAACCCGGAAGGCCCGAACGGCAACCCGGACCCGATCGCCGCGGCGCGCGACATCCGCGAAACGTTCGGCCGGATGGCGATGAACGACGAGGAGACCGTCGCGCTGATCGCGGGCGGGCACACCTTCGGCAAGACGCACGGCGCGGCCGACGCGGACGTGCACGTGGGCGCCGAGCCGGAAGGCGCCTCGATCGAGCAGATGGGCCTCGGCTGGAAGAACAGCTTCGGCAGCGGCAAGGGCCGGGACGCGATCACGAGCGGGCTGGAGGTCACCTGGACCCCCACCCCGACGAAGTGGAGCAACTGGTTCTTCCACAACCTCTTCACTTACGAGTGGGAGCTGACCAAGAGCCCGGCGGGCGCGCACCAGTGGAAGCCGAAGAACAACGCCGCCGCGAACACCGTGCCGGACCCGGAGACCGGTGACCTCAACCGGGCGCCGAGCATGCTGACCACCGACCTGGCGCTGCGCTTCGACCCGATCTACGAGCCGATCTCGCGCCGGTTCTACGAGAACCCGGACCAGTTCGCGGACGCCTTCGCCCGCGCCTGGTTCAAGCTCACCCACCGCGACATGGGCCCGGTCCAGCGCTACCTCGGCCCGCTCGTGCCGCAGGAAGAGCTGATCTGGCAGGACCCGGTCCCGGCCGTCGACCACGAGCTGGTCGACGACGCGGACGTCGCCGACCTCAAGGCGAAGGTCCTCGAGTCCGGCCTTTCGGTCGCGCAGCTGGTGTCCACCGCGTGGGCGTCGGCCTCGACCTACCGGCACAGCGACAAGCGCGGCGGCGCGAACGGCGCCCGCATCCGCCTCGAGCCGCAGCGCGGCTGGGAGGTCAACGAGCCGGACGAGCTGGCGCAGGTGCTGCGCACGCTCGAGGGCGTCCAGGAAGCGTTCAACAGCGCGCAGACCGGCGGCAAGAAGATCTCGCTCGCCGACCTGATCGTGCTGGCCGGCGCGGCGGGCGTGGAGAAGGCGGCGAAGGACGGCGGCGTCGAGCTCACCGTTCCGTTCACGCCGGGCCGCACCGACGCGACGCAGGAGCAGACCGACGCGGACTCGTTCGCGCCGCTCGAGCCGAAGTCCGACGGGTTCCGCAACTACCGCGGCAAGGCCAACGCGCTGCCGTCGGAGTACCTGCTGGTGGACAAGGCGAACCTGCTCAACCTGAGCGCGCCGGAGATGACCGTGCTGGTCGGCGGCCTGCGCGTGCTGGGCGCGAACTACCAGAACTCGGCGGCGGGCGTGCTGACCGACCGGCCGGGCACGCTGACGAACGACTTCTTCGTCAACCTGCTCGACATGGGCACCGAGTGGAAGCCCGCCGACGGCGAGGGCCCGAACGCGGAGTCCTTCGAGGGCCGCGATCTCGCCACCGGCGAGGTCAAGTGGACCGGCACCCGCAACGACCTGGTGTTCGGCTCGAACTCCGAACTGCGCGCCGTCGCCGAGGTCTACGGCAGCGACGACGCCAAGGAGAAGTTCGTCCGCGACTTCGTCGCCGCGTGGCACAAGGTCATGAACAACGACCGGTACGACCTGGTCTGAGTTTCCTGATCAGCTGATCGGAAAAGGGCTCCTTGCGGGAATTCCCGCAAGGAGCCCTTTTTTCGCATCACCCGGGTCGCGCGCTGCGGGTCAGCTCTGGACGAGCTTGCCCATCGCGTTGACCTCGTCGACGTCGCCGGTGTTGAAGAACGACCACGGCACGGTCACGAAACCGCTGTCGCCCCAGCCGGAGCCCCAGCTGTTCTCGATCTTCACGCCCTGGTCGTTGTAGGCCACGATGGTCACCTCGTGCCCGCCGACGACCGGGTCGCTGTTCGAATCGCCGGGCAGGTACGAGTAGTCGCTCGCGGTCGAGGAGTTCAGGTCCATGAAGCTCTGGTGCACGGTGAACCCGATCGCGACCGGCTCGCCCTGGGAAATGGCGTTCTCGATGTCGGACCGCGCCGCGTCGCCGCTCGTGGACAATTGCGTGTAGCCGGACAGCTTGTAGTGCGCGGCATTCGCTTTTTCGTTCTGGTCGGGCTGAGTCGTGTAGTCGAAATCGCCCTGCCAGTAGTCGGATTTGGTGTCGATGCCCTGCTGCTGTTCCATCGGCAGCGCGACACTCGCCCAGGTGCCCTGGTCGTTGCCCTTGGCGATCTGGGAGTAAATGAACATCGGGGCCATCGGGCCGCCGCTGATGCCCTGCTCGTTCATCAGCACGCCGTAGCCGGTGTAGCCGGTGGCCCAGGTGACGCACGAGCCGACCTGGCCCTGGTCGCCGGGTGCGTTGGCGTACTGCGTGAGGTCGCCGCTGGAGGGCAGTTCGGCGGTGGTGCGCTGGTGCACGGGGAGCGCGGAGTTCGCGTGGGCGTGCATCCTGGACTGCGCGGCCTTGAGCCCGGCGACGTTCAGCCCGAGGCCGTGCTTCTGGTGCTGCGGGTGGTGCTGGGCGGCGGCCGCGGAGGCCGGGGTCGCGCCCATCGCCGCGGCCATGCCGGCGGCGGCGAGCAGGGAAACGAGTGCGGACGTTTTTCTGATCTGCATTCTCATACTCCTTGTGGGCATGCAGAAAAAGAAATCGGAAAGGGTGGGGAGGTGGATCCGACCACAGCAAAGGTAGATCGGCGGAAATTTTCCGGGAACCTACGAAAGGAGGGAACGTATCAACTGCGGTATTTGCGGGGGATCGATCAAGTGGACATTATGCCCGTTACCGCCGCTATTCCGGCGTACTGGTCCATGATGGACTCATGGGAAATCCTTGCCCCGGCAGTGGTTTGAACCATTCGGCGAGGGTTTCGCGTAGTGCGCGGAGACTCTGCCGCGATGGGCGCGGCGCGGGCCGAGGTCCGTGAAGGGCTCCTTGAGGGAATCCGATTCCCTCAAGGAGCCCTTCACGGACCATTGCCGGGGAGAGAAGCACGCTGCGCGTCGCGTGCGAAAGCCGCCGCAGCGAACCGCCGGGCGATGCGGGTGCGCTGGTGCGGTGGGCTCCCACGAAGTACGTGAGGGGAACCCTGAGGGAATCAGATTCCCTCAGGGTTCCCCTCACGTACCGTCGCGCCGCGCAACCCGCTGCGGAGAAACCTCAGTCCGGCAGCGGGGTCGTGCGCGCGCCGTTGAGAAGGGCGTCGATCGCCCATCGGGAACGTGTGTCGGCGTTGCCGGAGAACAGATTCCCGCTCGCCGCGGCGATGTTCGGATGCGTTTCCGGCGAGAGCCCGCGGACGGTTTCGGCGAGCATGTCGTGCTGCCGTTCCGCGTCCGGGCGGTCTTTGCGGGTGCTGTGCTCGACCGCGCTGGCGGTGGCGACGAGCAGCAGGAGGTCGACCGTCCACGCGGCGGGGCCGGACGGCACCCCGGCTTCGGCGAGCAGGCCGAGCACGGTGTCGACGACGGCGAGGTAGTTCGGTCCGTTCAACGGGGTCACGAGTGCGACGCGGGCGAGCCCGGGGTGCGCGTACAGGACGTCGCGGTAGGTGGACATGACTGTCCACAAGCGACTCCGCCAGTCGGCTTCGGCGGCACCGGCGGCGGTGGTGGGGACTTCGCCGAGGAGTTCGTCGAGCACCGCGGCGTGGAGTTCGTCGGTGTCGCGGACGTAGACGTAGAGCGAGGCCGGACCGGTGTCCAGTTCCTTCGCGAGCCGCCGCATGGTGACGCGTTCGGCGCCTTCGCGGCGCACGACGTCGAGAGCGGCCGCGACGATGCCTTCGCGGCTCAGCGCGGGCTTGGCGGGACGTTCCCGGCGGTTGTAGCCACTCGCGGTCATCCGCCCATGGTAGGCGCACGCCGCCCGAACGGTCTGGACCTTGGCCGGTCTACTCGGCGAGCACGCTGTCCAGGGTGGGCTGGACGTCGGTCCGCAGGACCGCGCCGAGGTAGACGGCCGCGACCCGCTGCTGCTTGTCCACGACCAGCGAGATCGGCACCGCGCTCAGCGGGAGGCCGCGCAGCCGCAGGGCGACCCGGCCGGACGGGTCGAAGATCGACTCGTAGCTGAGCCCGAGGTCCTTGACGAAGTCGGCGGCGTACTTCGGGTTGTCGCGGACGTTGATGCCGAGCACCCGGATCCCGCGGGCGTGTCCGGAGTCGGCGATCGTCTGCAGAGTGCGCGCTTCGGCGCGGCACGGCCCGCACCAGGCGCCCCAGAGGTTGAGCAGGACGACTTTGCCGGAGTAATCGGCCAGCGACAGGTCCTTGCCGGGTTCGCGCAGGCTCTGGCCCTTGAGGTCCGCTACCTTTTTGCGCTGCTCCACGGGATAGTGGATGGTCGTCTGCCCGCCCGGCGAGACGAATTCGAACGTGTCCGGCTGGCTGACCGCGTCCTTTCCGGTCGCGCACGCGGTGAGGGGCAGCAGTGCCAGCAGAAACAGGCGACGGGCGAGGCGCACACGGCATGGTATCGCTGATACCGCGGGCGGCCTCCGCCCCGGTTTTCTAGGCTGGACCTCGTGTGGGAGAGAGCGCGGGACCGGTTGCGGAGCAGGCTGGCCGACGGCTTGGCCCGGTCCGGGCTCACGCTGCCCTGGTGGGTGCCGATGGGGACGACCGCCTTCACGGTGATCGGGCTGATCGTCGCGGTCGGGCAGCGGGCCGGGTCCGCGCTTCCGGTCGCGATCGGCGGGTTTCTGCTGGCCACGGCATCGACGCTGCTGTGGGTGTGCACCGGGCGGCTCGCGCCGTCGTGGGTGAAGGCGCTCGGGATGCTCGCCGGGATCGGGCTGCTGCTGACGCATCCGGTGGTGCCGGACTTCGCGCCGATGCCGTTGATCGTGCTCACCGGCGAACTGGGGTCCATCGCTTCGGCGCGGGTCGCGTTCGCGGCGACCGGCGGGGCGATCGCGGTGCTCGGGGCGGCCGCGCTGACCGTCGGGCTGGTCGGGTTCCCGGTGTACATGCTCGCGGTGGTGGTCGGGATGGCTGCCGGGTTCATGCTGCGCTGGTACGTGCGTGCGCTGGACGCCGAGCGAGGCAAGCAGGAAGCCGTGCGCGAACAGGCGATGCTCGGCGAGCGGCAGCGGATCGCGCGCGAGGTGCACGACGTGGTCGCGCATTCGCTGAGCATCACGTTGCTGCACGTCACGGGCGCGCGGCACGGGTTGCGCACGGATCGCGACATCGACGAAGCCGTCGCGGCGCTCACCGAGGCGGAGCGGATCGGACGGGCGGCGATGGCCGATATCCGGCGCACGGTTGGATTGCTCGCGCAGGAGTCGGCGGGGACGCGGCCGTTGCCCGGTGCGGGCGACATCGCGGACCTGGTGGCCGAAACGTGCGCGGCCGGGCTGGTCGCGGACTACGAACTGAGGGGTGACGTGACCGCGGTCGACAGCACGGTGGGGCTGGGGCTCTACCGGATCGTCCAGGAGTCGCTGGCAAACGTCGTCAAACACGCACCGGGGGAGAAGGCGTTGGTACGACTGGAGATTGACGCGACGGACGCGCGGCTGACAGTCCGCAATGGACACAACGGCGCGGCGCGCAACGAGGGTGGTTCGGGGTTGGCGGGCATGACAGCACGCGCGCATCAGCTCGGTGCGCGGCTGGCAGCTGGACCCGAGGGCGGCGAGTGGGTAGTCGACGTGGCGGTGCCGTTGGCGCGCGGGGCCGCGTCGTGACCGCTGCCGCCGGGGAAACGCGGGTCTTGCTCGTCGACGATCAGGAGCTGGTGCGGTCCGGGTTGCGGTTGATCCTGCGTCGCCGCGACGGGTTCGTGGTGGTGGGCGAGTGCTCGGACGGCGACGAGGTCCCGGCCGCGCTCGAAGCGGCCGGCGGGGTCGATGTCGTGGTGATGGACCTGCGGATGAAGCGCGTTGACGGCATCGAGGCGACGCGACAGCTGCGCGCGTCCGGCCCGCGCCCGCCGGTGCTCGCGCTGACCACGTTCGATGACGACGAACTGCTCGCCGGGGTGCTGCGCGCGGGCGCGGTCGGATACGTGCTGAAGGATTCCTCCGCGGAGGACCTGATCCGCGCGGTGCGAGCGGTCGCGATGGGCGAGGCGTGGCTCGATCCGGCAGTCACCGGACGCGTGCTCACGACCTACCGCGAGGCGGCGGTGGATCGCCCGGCGATGCCGTCCGGGTTGTTGACGCCGCGCGAACTGGATGTCCTGACCGCGGTGGCGCGGGGTTTGACGGACGCGGAAATCGCCGGAACGCTGGGGATTTCCGCGAGCACGGTCGAGGCGCATTTCGAGCGGCTGTGCGCGAAACTCCGCCTCCGCGACCGGGCGGCGGCCATCGTCTACGCCTTCGACCACGGCCTGGTCACCCCCGGTGCCGCCCCCGCCCCGGTCGACGCGGATTCGTTGCGGTTCAGCGTGCTCGGCCCGTTGCAGGCTTGGCGGGGGCCGAACCTGCTGGACCTGGGCCCGGTGCGGCAGCAAGCCCTGCTCGCGGCGCTGGTCCTGCGTCCGGGCGAGACGGTCAGCCCTGGGGAGTTGCTCGACGGCGTCTGGGGTTTGGAGCCGCCCGGCACCGGTGGCCGGGTGGTTCCGGTTTACGTGCACCGCCTGCGGAAATGCCTGCGCGGGGCTGGCGAGCGGACGGAAGACTCGGTCATCGGCAGCGATCGCGGCGGATACCGCTTCGCGGGGGAGCGAGCGCAGCTGGACGTCACCGAGCTGACCGACCGGATCTCGGAAGCCGCGACCGCCACCCGAGGCGGTGACCCGGCAGCCGCGGTCGACGCGTACGACGGTGCGCTGGCCCTGTTCCACGGCGAGCCCTTGGCGGGATTGCCCGGCCCGTTCGTCGAGGGGGAACGCGTGCGCCTGACCGAGCGGCGGCTGACGTTGGTGCAGGAGAAAGCCGTGCTGCAGCTGAAGCTCGGGCGAACCGACGACGTGGTGCACGAGCTGTCGGCGTTGCTGGCGGTGCATCCGCACCGGGAACCGCTGGCGGTGTTGCTGATGCGGGCGCTCCACGGCGGCGGCCGCCGGGCGGACGCGCTGGCGGTGCACCGGCGGATGCGGGAACGGCTGCGGGCGGACCTGGATGTCGAACCGGGGGCGGAGCTGGACCGGGAGTTGCGGGTGGTGCTCAGCTCGGAGCGGGGTCCCTCGTGAGTGCGCACGGGACCCTGCACCATGTCGAGTTGTGGGTGCCGGACCTGGCCCGCGCGATCGCGTCGCTGGGATGGCTGCTGGAAGAGCTGGGATATCAGCGGTTCCAGGACTGGGAGGCCGGACGCAGCTGGCGGCTCGGGCCGACGTACCTCGTGGTCGAGCAATCCCCGGCGCTGACCGCGGACCGGCACGACCGTTGCCGGCCGGGGCTGAACCACCTGGCTTTTCACGTCAAGGACGCGGCGACGGTCGAGCGGTTGGCCGCCGACGCCGCCCGGCACGGGTGGCAGCTGATGTTTCCGGAGAAACATCCCTATGCGGGCGGCGCGGAGCACTACGCCGCGTACCTGCAGAACGACGACGGCTTCGAGGTCGAGCTCGTCAGCTCTGCTGCGCGGTGCTGACCGGAGTGCGCGGGCGGCTTTGGCTCGGGTACTGCGAATCCGCCGAGTCCGAGTCCGAAGAATCCGCGTACTGCGAAGAAGCCGGATAACGCGACGAAGCCTGCGAAGAAGAATCCGAAGAGCTGGAGTCCTCCCCGGAACTGCTCTTCGACGCCTCGCTGAGCTTCGTCATCAGCTGCGTCGCGGCTTCCAGCCCCTGCGTCACCGAAGTGATCAGCTGCAGCAGATTGTCCGAGTCCGACAGCAAAACCCCGAGCTTCTGCGCGATCTGCCCGCCGTACTGCGTCGCGATCGCCACCGCCTGCGGGATCGCCGCCGCGATGCTCGCGCCGAAGGTCGCCTGCGCGGCGGCGAACGCCTGCGTCATCAGCTGGATAATCTGCCCGACAGCCTCCGAAATGAGCCCGCCGACCTCCTGCTGCGCCTTCGCGACGACCTTCCCCGCTCCGGTGGCCGCCTTGGCCATCGCGATACCGGCCTGACCGACAGCCTCGACGCAGTCCGCGTGCTGGGAGCTGTTGTCGCGGTAGCTCGAAGCCGAAGAACCGCTCCACTCCGACGTCTCCGGACCCGCCGACTGCCGGTAGTCGTCCGCGACGGACGACACCTGCTGGCCGCCGCCCTCCATGCCCTGCGAGTGCGACGACACCGAATCCGGGTTGCCCTGCAACTGTTTCAGCGGTTCTTCCAGGAACCGCACCAGCTCGGTGATCATCCCGAACCCGGCGGAGGTCAACGCGGCGAGCGGGTCCTGCGACGCGCCGAGCAGGTCGAGCGCGGTGGTCGCGCCGCCGAGCCCGGCGGACACCCAGTCGTGGTTCTCGACCGCCTTCGTGGTGGTCTTCAGGTCTGCCAGCAGCTGGCCGGAGTCGGTCACGGCAGGTCCTTCCCGGGCAGCGAGGCCGCGTTGCCCTGGTCGCGACGCTCGTAGCTTTCCGCGGCCTGTGTGAGATTCGCGCTCACTTTGTCCACAGTGGACGATGCGTGCGAGACGGCGTCGTTGGTCTTGCCGACCGCTGCTTGCAGGCCGGCGGTGAGGAACTGCACGAAGACGCCGAGCGCCTGGTCGCCGAGTCCGGACGGGGCGCTGCGGGCGACATTGCCGAGCCGGTCGGCCAGGTCGCCGACGGTGGCCGCGTGCCGGCGCAGTTGCGCGGGGTCGACCTCGAAGCCGGCGGTCACGAGATGATCCCCGGGTTCGCGAAGTAGTCGTCCTCGCGCGGCGCGGCGGGAGCGGCCTCGACCGGCAGGTTGTCGCGGACGAGCTGGAGTGCCGGGCCGTCGCCGACGTAGTCGGTCATGATGTCCACGACCTGCGCGCCGGCCTGGCGGTGCGCGTCGTGGACGGTGGCGAGGATGAGCCGGGCGAGCGCGTCGGCTTCCAGCGCGCGGGCGGCAGGGCTCAGCCGCAGGTCGGTCAGTGCGCCGCTCGGGCCCACCTCGACCTCGACCTCGCCGCGCGGGGACGCGGCCCGGCCGCCGACGCGGCTGAGGCTCGCGCTCGCGGCCTCGGCGTTCGCCTGCATCCTGGACAGGTTTTTCTGGTAGTCGGCGAGCCAGGCCGCCGAGTCTTGGATCGGCACGGAAGGTCCTCCGGTCGTTTTCGGTGCGGTCATCACGGCCGCCGCGCGGCGGTGGCCATCTCGCCGAGGGCGAAGCGCAGGTCGGCCGGGCGCAGCGAGTTCACGCTGAGCCAGCCGCCCCGCGCGGGGTTGATCCGGACGCGGCCGCGCGGTCCGTCCATCCAGGACAGTTCGCGGCCTGCCCTGGTGCGCCCGTCGCGGGTCGCGCCGAGCTGGCCGCGGCCGGTCAGCGGGACGACCAGGCCGACGAGGCTGTCCAGTGCCGCCGGGTCTCCGCCGCTGTCGTGGACGAGGTCGCGCAGCCGGTGCGCGCGCGAGGCGTCGTCCTCGTCGTCGGTGAGCGCCATCGCCTCCTTGACCGCGTGCGCGGGCAACGTGACCGGCATCGTGCGGGCCGCCTCGACCTGCGGAATCTCCGCGAGCACGGCGTCCACCAGCGCGGTCTCGTCCACCCGGCGCACCGACAGCGTGTCGGCCTCGAGCCGTTGCCGGCAGATCAGCGCGGAGGATCGGTAGACGAGTGCGGTGACGGCGGTCGCCCCCTCGGCGTCCGCCACCACCAAATCGACGATGCCGCGGCGTTCGCGCAGTGCGGTCACGGCTTCCGCGGCGAGGCCGTCCGGTCCGGATTCGTCCGCGAGACCGCGCGCCTGCAGCGCCTGTCCGGCGGTGGCGAACAGGATCTCGCGTTCGCCCTCGATCCGGCCGTAAGACGGCACCTGCAACGGAAACGGCCAGCTCGCCCCGGCGTGCACGGCCAGCAGGTCGGCCTCGACAAGTCCGATGTGGACGGTCTCGTCGCCGGCGCGCGGCAGCACGGCGGTCATTCGGCTTGCCGTTCGAGCCGCTGGAACGCTTCCTGCACTCCGGATTCGTGCTCTTGATAGCGCCGGATGCCCGCCTGCAGCGCCTCGTGGAACCCGGTCAGCTCGGTGTCCGCGGCGCCCAGTTCGCCGGTGAGCCCGGCGTGCCCGGCGGCCTCGCGCAGCCGCTGCGCCAGGTGCAGCGCGGGCGGCGCGGTGCCGAGTTGCGGGAGCCGGTCGGCGAGCCGTCCCGCCGAACCGACGAGTTCCCCGGTCTGCTCGCCGAGCCTGCCCAGCGCGGCGACCTGCCGGTCCAGCGCGTTCGGGGCGACCTCGTGGCCGGTCATCGGAAACTCCTGTCTTTTTCGGCCGTCACAGCCCGATCACCGGGCTGATGGTCTTGTCTTCGGGGTGCAGGAGCGGCTGGTCGAGGACCGGCATCTTGTTCTTGTGCTCCTCTTCCTCCTCCTGCGCGGCTCCCGCGCCGCGGCCGGGCATCATCCCGTTGCCGCTGGCCGCGCGGGCGGCGGCCATCTCCGCCATCGCCGCGTTGCGGGCGAGCAGGGCGCCCTCCATGCCGAGCGCGGAGGGGATCCCGGCGGCCATGCCCGATTCGACCGGGGCCGCGGTGGTCAGCGCGCCCCACGGCATGCCGCTGCCCGCGCCGGTCCCGGCCCCGCCGAGCGGACCGGCGTAGCTCGACGCACTGGTCGACTCGTCCGCGCCGTAGGAATCCGCGGTCGTCGCCCCGGCGGGCGGCGGATTGATCGCGTGCGAGCTCTTGTGCAGACTGGCTTCGTAGCGCTGCATCACGTGCACCGCTTCGGCTTTCTGTTCGGCGGCCGCGACATTCGCGGCGAACATGCTGGCCCCGCCGCCCGCGACCGCGCCGATCGCCGCGCCCATCAACGCACCCGGACCGGCCCCGATCCCGCCCGCTCCGGCGCCGAGGATTCCGCCGATCACCGCGCCCGCACCCGCTCCGGCCGCCGCGGCGGCGACCACGCCCCCAGTCGGGTCGCCCGGCGGCTTCGGCATGGTGTTGCGCGCGACGGCGAGCGAATCGCCCGCGTTCTGGGCCGCGCCGCCGACGGTCCCGGCGCGGTCGCCGATCCCGGACGCGCGTTCGCCGAGCGAACCCAGCCGTCCGGAAGCGCGTTCGGCGGCCTGTCCGCTCCAGTTCTCGTGCAGCGTCCCCTGCTGCGACTTGAGCGAATCGGCGTGCGACCGCATTTCCGAACCGTGCCGCTGCCATTCGGCGGCGACCGTGCTGACGTCGCCGACGTCGGCCTTGTCCCACAGCATCTGGTACAGCTGCTGGTGCGTGTAGGCGTTCCAGTTGGTGCTGCCGGGCGGGATCGGGGCCCCGAAGTAGCCCTCCCACACGTTGCGCAGCGCGGACACGACCGGTTTGGCCAGGTCGCCGACCGGTCCTGCCTTGTCGAGTCCCGCGAGCGCCGAGTCCGCCAGGTTCTCCACCCCTGCCGACGCGGCGTCGACCACTGATCCGGATTCGCCGGTCATACCCCCACCTTCGCCTCTGCCCGGCAGGCTGTCGCCAGGCACTCGCGCACGGTAAGGGGCGGCGATGAAATCACGATGAAAGCTGTGATCACCGGGGCGGGACGAGGTCTCCGCTCTCGATCCTGGCGGCGGTGCGGGCGAGCCACGCGGCGTCGTGCCGGAGCCGCGAAACCAGGAAATGCGCCTCGATCATCTGCATTTCCGGCAAATCGGCGTTGTCGAGCGTCGCGGACAGCTCGTGCTGCTGGTCGCGGACCCGTTCCGCGCGGTCGCGCAGCAGGGTCACCGCGCGGGCGGGCGGCAGCGCGCCGAGGTAGGCCAGCGCGATCAGGAACCGGGAATCGAGGTTCGGGTCGGCGTCGCGCAGCTGCCGTTCGATCCGCTCGCGGAAGTCGGCGAGGCCCGCCTCGGTCAGCCGTACCGGCTGCGGATCGCCGTCGCCGTCCGGTTCGACGAGCCCGTTCCGGGTCAGCGTGCCGACCAGCGTGTACACGGTCGACGTCTTCGGGTTCAGGAACGGATAGCGGGTGCGCAGCTCGCGCAGGAGCGCGTACTGGTGGCGCGGGGTTTCCACGAGCAAGCCCAGCATCGGCAGCACGAGGGGGTTGTCGAGAGCGTTCGTCGGCACCGGACCAGGGTAGCGCACGTTAGTCGTATACGAGTACATTGCTCGTATACGACTACTGGAGGAGATGCTCGTGATCGTCTTTGGCGTGTGGCCCGGCGTGGTCAGCACGGATCTGGTGCGGCTCGAAACCTTCATCGACGCGCCGCCGGAGGACGTCGAACGGACCGCGGAAGCGTTGCGGGACCTCGCGAAGGGCACGGAGCGGTTCTACGTGCGGTGCTACCGCAGTTACCGGGGCCCGCACGCGCCGACGCCGCCCAACCCGGTGCCGTATCTCGGGGACGGGCGGGTGGTCGACTACGTGCTCGGCTACAGCAGCCCGGAGGCCGATCCGGACGGGTTCGCCGACGCGGTGCGTGCCGCGGTTCGCGAGGTCGCCGAGTTGGGCGGCGGGAAACTGCAGGTCTGCGAGGAGGTCAACGTGGCCGCGCCGCTGGACGGCGGCAGTCCTGGTTGCTACGAAGCGCTCGGCGCCGGGCTCGCGGCGGCGCTGGACGAGCGGACGCGGCTCGGGGTCGACGTGGCGATCGGGTTCAACGCCGCGGTCGCGCTGCCCGGCGATCCGTTCTGGGTCGCGGTGCAGTCGGCAGTGGCTCCGGAGGTGCTGGCTCGGGTCGATTTCCTTGGTCTGGACTTCTTCCCGGACGTTTTCCGACCCGTGCCAGCCGACGCGTTGACCGGTGCGGTGACTCACGTCGTGCGGTCGTTTCGCGAATCCGCGTCGGCGATCGGGATCCCGGTGAGCGTGCCGATTCATATCACCGAAACCGGATGGCCGACCGGGCCGGAGAATTCGGAGGAACAACAGGTTCGGGTGATGGAATCCGTGGCGCGCACGGTGCTCGGGTTGGCTGCCGAGATCGGGGTGGATACCTACGAGATTTTCGGGCTGCGGGACGGATTGTCGAGCGGTCCGCGGGAAAACCGATTCGGGCTGCTGCGCGACGACTATTCCGCGAAACCGGTGTACGAGACGGTGAAGCGGCTGATTGCCGAGCATTCTTCCTGACCGGGGATTTGCGAAAGGTGGACATTCCGCCGCGCGCAGGACCCGGTTAGTGCCATCTGGCCCCTGGTCACGGGGAAGGCGAGGCCCGATTCTGGATCGGTCAGAGATCACCAGTGCCTTCAGGGAGATACCGTGCGCAGAAAGAAGTTGGTGGCAGGCGCGTTGGGTGCCTGCGCACTGGTCATGGGCGTGGCGCCAGCGGCCAGCGGCTACGTCGGCGAGCAGTTGCCGGACACCGCCCGGCAGCCGGCCGGTGCGGCTTATCGCGACGGCGATTCCGCCTCCGCCACGCTGAAGGACGCCAACGGCAATGAGGTCGGCTCCGCGTGGTTCACCGCCGACAACCGTTCGCACGCCGTCTGGGTCGAGGTGTACCTCACCGGTCATTTCACGCCCGGTTTCCATGGCATGCACGTGCACGAAAAGGGAAACTGCACCGTCGGCGACCCGAAGAACCCGTTCACCGCCGCCGGCGGCCATCTGATGCCGATGGACCACCACACCGGACTGCCGATCGGGCAGCTGCCGTCGGTCCAGGTGCGGTCGAACGGCCGCGGGTACCTCAAGTTCGTGCTGGACACCTTTACTCTGGACCAGCTGTTCGGTCCTGACGGGACCTCGATCATCGTCCACTCGAAGTCCGACAATTTCGCGAACATTCCCGCCGACCGCTACAGCGTCCGGGGCGACCCCAACGCACCCGTGCCGGACGAGAAAACCAAGGCGACCGGCGACGCGGGAACTCGGTTCGCCTGCGGGGTGATCACCCGGGACCAGAACTGAATCCGTCCTTTGTGGACTCAAATTCAGGATGGTCCGTGAAGGGCTCCTTGCGGGAATCAGATTCCGGCAAGGAGCCCTTCACGGACCGGCAGCCGGGGTCGCGGAGGCGGCGGCTACTACGATCGGGGCATGTCTAGTCAGCCGGTCACGCTCTCGCGGCCCGTGCGGTTCTTCAGTTTCGCGTCCGCGGCGAGTCTGCGCTGGACTGGCTTCGGCGGGGTGCTGCTGCTGGCCGTCGCGGTGTACGCCGGGGCCGCCGGGATGTCCGGGGTCCTGCCATTCGCGGGCGGGATCGCCGGTGTCGGCCTGGTGGTGCTCGCGTGGGCGCTGCTGGGCGGGCGCGTCCTTGCCTCGGACCTCCCGGACGCGGGCTGGCTGAAGCGGACGCTCGCGTTGTGGTGCGGGCCGTTGCTCGTTGTGCCGCCGCTGTTCAGCGGGGACGTCTTCAGCTATCTCGCGCAGGGTGCGGTGGCCGCGCACGGGTTCGACCTCAACGTCGTCGGGCCGCAGCAAGCACTGGGCTCGGCGTCGGACATCGTCGGGCGGGTCAGCGTTTACTGGCGCGAGACGCCGTCGCCGTACGGGCCGTTGTTCGGTGCGGTCGAGCGGGTCATCGCGCAGGTGTCCGGCGGGAATCCGATCGTCGGGGTCGCGCTGCACCGGCTGATCGAGGTGGCCGGGCTGGTCCTGATCGCGTGGGCGGTGCCGCGGCTGGCGGCCGCGGCGGGGGCGTCGCCGCGGGTCGCGTTGTGGCTGGGCGTGCTGAACCCGCTGGTTCTGTGGCACGTGGTCGCCGGGACGCACAACGACTCGCTGATGCTCGGCCTGATGGTCGCGGGCGTGGCGATCGCGCTGAACGCGCTGGGCGACCGGATTCGCTGGTGGCCGCTCGCGGGCGGGGTGCTGCTCATCGCGCTCGGCGCGGAGGTGAAGGTGCCCGCGCTGGTCGCGCTGGCCGCGGTCGGCACGGCGATTGCCCGGCGGCGCGGGCGGATCGGCGAGTTCCTGCTCGCCGGCGCGGCGATGGTCGTCGTCTTCGCGGCGGTGTCCGCGGCGGTTTCCCTGGCGTCGGGGATCGGGTTCAGCTGGGTGTCCGCGCTGACGACGTCGGGGGAGGTCAACAGCTGGATGGCGCCGACGAACTGGTTCGGCTTCCTCGTCGGCGGCATCGGTTCGCTGTTCGGCGCGCACATCACGCAGACGATGATCGGCGTCGGCAAGGTCATCGGGTACGTGCTCACCGCGGCCGCGATCGTCGTGGTGCTGCAGCGGCAGTGGACCGGCCGGATCGACGCGGTCCGCTCGCTGGGGCTGATGCTGAGCGCGGTCGTGGTTTTCGGGCCGGTGGTCCAGCCGTGGTATCTGCTGTGGGCGGTGATTCCGCTGGCCGCGTCGCTGCCCGCCGGACGCGTGCGGTCCGTGGTGATCACGCTCGTCGCGGTGTTTTCGGTCGTGCTTCCGCCGGTGGGCGGCAACTTCAGCGGGCGCGTCGGGTTGCTGGTGCTCGCGTACGTGATCGGGCTCGCGGTGGTGGTCGCGGCGTTCTTCGCGCTGCGGAAAGCCTCCACAGTGGACTAGCGCTCGCGCGGCCGGATAGGTTGCGATCATGGACATCGAGGTGCTCGTGTTCGACGTGCTCGGCACGCTCGTCGACGAACCGGCCGGAATCCGCGCCGGGATCCGGAAATTCGCGTCGTCGCTCGCTGCCGCGGAAGTCGAAGAGCTGCTTGCGGTGTGGCAGAAGCACGTCGAGCAGGAGCAGGGCCGCATTGTCGCCGGGGAACGGCCGTACGTCGCGAGCGATGTCATCGACAGGGAAGCCGCGCAGGCAGTCGCCGACGTGGTCGGTACCGGCGATGTCGCCGAGTTGGCGCTCGCGGCCCGGCGGCTGCCGCCGTGGCCGGACACGGTGGACGGCCTCGCCCGCCTTGCCGAACGATTCCCGCTGGTCGGTCTGTCCAACGCGAGCCGGACCGTGCTGCTCGACCTGTGCGCGAATGCCGGATTGCGGTGGCACACCGTGTTGTCCGCCGAGAACGCGCGCACCTACAAGCCCGCCCCGGACGTCTACCGCCTGGCCATCGACGTCGCCGGTCGCGCGCCCGAGCGGCTGCTGATGGTCGCGGCGCACGCGTGGGATCTGCGCGGGGCGCAGGAAGCCGGGTTCCGCACCGCGTACGTCGGCCGTCCGGTCGGCGATCCGCCGGGTCCCGACGATCGGTTCGACTTCCACGCCGACGGGCTTGCGGACCTCGCCGAGCAGCTCGAACACGGTCGCGACTGAACCCAGGACCAGGCATGATCTCGGCGTGACTGATCTCAGCGACTTCGAACAACGGCTCGTCGAAGCGGCCCGCGAAGGCGAACTGCTCGGCGCCGCCAAGATCGACGTCGCGGACCTCGCCGAAACCGAAAGCCCGGACCACATCGTGCGGGCGCAGGTCCTCCGCGACCTGCTGCTCGGCAGGCACGGCGACCTCGACCCGCGCGGGATCATGCTGGCCAGGGCCCGGATCACCGGTCTCCTCAACCTCGACGGCGTCTCCGCGGCCGCCGGGCTGATGCTGCTGACCTGCGTTTTCGACCAGCTTGTGCTCGCGCGCCAGGCAAGGCTGCCGCACCTGTACCTGATCGGCGGGCGGATGCCGGGCCTGCACGCGTCCCGGGTGCGGATCGAGGGAGACCTGCACCTGTCCGACGGCGTGCGGATCACGGGGGACAGCCCGGACGGGGCGATCCGGCTGATCGGCGCGCACCTCGGCGGGAGCCTGCTGTGCCGGGACGCGGAAATCACGAACCCGGCCGGGCTCGCCCTGGAGGCGAGTTCGGCGGAGCTGGGCAGCGGGCTGTACCTGCACCGGGGAACGCGGATCAGCGGCTCGTCGGCCGACGGCGCGATCCACCTCAACGGCGCGTGCATCGGCGGTCCGCTGGAGTGTCAGAGCATCAAGGTTTCCAACGATCTCGGACCGGCCATCGAGGCGGACACCCTGACGGTCGGCCGCAGCATGCTGATCCGCGATTCGGAGTTGAGCGGCAAAGGCGAGATCGGCGCGGTGCGGTTGCAGGGCGCGCAGATCGGCGGGCAGCTCGAGTTTTCCGCGACCACGCGGGTCACGTCGCCGGAAGGACGGCTGCTCGGGCTCTCCGACGCGAAGGCGACCACGGTGTTCATGCCGGACAAACTCGTGTGCCCCGACGGCAGCACGAGCGCCGAGTGCGACCACCCCGAACTGGCGTGGCTGGACGGGTTCACCTACGCCGCCATCGATCCGTCGTTCGGCTGGCGGCGATGGCTGCACCTGCTTCGCTGCCACACCGAGTACTACGACGCCACCGGTTACCAGAAGCTGGCGGCCGTCGAGCGGACCGCGGGCCACGACGGCAACGCGCGCACCATCCTGATCGCGCAGCAGGACGACCTGCGCCGCCGTTCGCCGGAAGCGCTCGGCGGACGGATGTCGCGGCTGTTCCACTGGATCTGGGGCACGCTGGCCGGATACGGCTACCGAGCCCGGCGTACCGCGGCGGCGTTGCTGCTCGCCCTCGTCGCGGCCGGAGCGCTCGGATTGTGGGCCGGGGCAACGGAAACCCAGCCCGGACACCACGCGGCGCAACGAGTCGCGACCGGTGCGGCGTGTTCCCCGGTCGAGCTGATCGGTCTGGGACTCGACCGAGGTTTGCCGATCGCGCCGACCGGCTTGCGGAGCCGCTGCGACCTCGACACGGCGAGTGTCGCCGGGCAGGTGTTCACCGCGGCGATCTGGGGGGTGCAGATCGCGGTGTGGGGACTCGCGACGCTGGCGCTGGCCGGGTACACGAACCTGGTGCGCAAAACCGCCTGACCTGCCGCGCTGCTCACAGCAGATCTGCCGTCGGCAGAGAAGGCGGACGCGACGGGTTCCGCGGCGGCAAGGTCGGGGCATGACCAACG
Source organism: Amycolatopsis sp. La24 (assembly GCF_029087445.1). Classification (NCBI taxonomy): domain Bacteria; kingdom Bacillati; phylum Actinomycetota; class Actinomycetes; order Pseudonocardiales; family Pseudonocardiaceae; genus Amycolatopsis; species Amycolatopsis sp. La24. Next base: position 7,285 of record NZ_JARACH010000076.1, on the reverse strand, counting down.
AATCGACTCCGCCGATGTTCGACCAGCGGCTCCGGGAACGGTTCCTGAGCCAGCGGGTCCTCGTACTGGACGGCGTGCTCGACGACGACAACGGGACGGTCCTCGCGACCCAGATGCTGTCGCTGGCCGGCGAAGACCCGGTCAAGGACATCGCGCTGTGGATCCACTCGCCCGGCGGATCGGTCCCGTCGATGCTCGCGATCCGCGACGTGATGCGGCTGGTGCCGTGCGACGTTTCGACGCTTGCCCTCGGATTGGCGTGCAGCGCCGGGCAGTTCCTGCTGTCCGCCGGCACTCCCGGGAAGCGATTCGCCCTGCCGCACGCGCGCATCCTGATGCACCAGGGCTCGGCGGGAATCGGCGGCTCGGCCGTGGAGGTCGAGGTACAGGCCGACGACCTGCGCTACACCCGGGACACCGTGCTGGGCCTCACCGCGCAGGACACCGGTCAGCCGTTCGACCGCATTTTCGCCGATTCCCTGCACGACCGGTGGTACACGGCCGCGGAGGCGCAGGACTACGGCTTCATCGACCAGATCGTCGACCGCCTGGAGCAGGTCGTGCCGGTGCGCACGCACGCGATGGGCCTGGGGGTACGCGCATGAGCACCTACACCATCCCGAACGTCGTGACCCGCAGTCCCGGCGGCGAGCGGATCATGGACGTCTACTCGCACCTGCTGTCCGAACGGATCGTGTACCTGGGCACGGCGATCGACTCGGGGGTCGCGAACGCGCTGATCGCGCAGCTGCTGTTCCTGGAGTCGGACAACCCGGAGCAGGAGATCAACCTGTACATCAACTCCGAGGGCGGCGACCCGGCCGCGATGCTGGCGCTGTACGACACGATGCGCTTCATCAAGGCCCCGGTGGCGACGACCTGCGTCGGCCAAGCGGTGGCGACGGGAGCGGTGCTGCTGGCCGCCGGAGCCGCCGGCCGCCGATCGGTGCTGCCGCACGCGCGGGTGGTGCTGCATCAGCCCGCCGCACAGGGCCGCGGGACCATCCCGGACCTGATCCTGCAGGCCGACGAGGTGATCCGGGTCCGGACGCAGCTGGAGGAGATCACGTCCCGGCACACCGGCCACGACGTCGCGGAACTCCGGCACGACACCGACCGGGACCGGGTGTTCGACGCGGCCGGGGCGGTGGAGTACGGGCTCGCGGACCAGGTGATCGAAGCACGCCCGTGAGGCGAGGACGCAGGCCGGTTCTGGGGCTCCGGCCTGCGGCTTCGCGCCCCGGTTCGGTGGGCCGCGGGTGGTTCCGCGGGCTGCCGTCAGCGCTGGTGCGAGCTGCGACTCGACCGCATCGATCTGCCGGTTGTGCGCGGTGATTTCACAGCCTGGCGCCGGTGGTTCGAGTAACTCCGCGGCCCGGTTCAGGCCGCCATCAGCACCGGACCGGCCGGACGTCGCGCCGGTCGCGGTCCGACCACGCTGATCCGCCGCATGTCCCCGGCGATCCCGCTCAGCAGACCGGCCAGGTTGACCCCGAGCGCCCCGGTCACCGCGGCGATCATCTCGCTCGACGGTTCCTTCCGCCCGCGCTCGATCTCGGACAGGTACTGCGGCGAGATCCCGGCCCGCTCGGCGACGTCGACGAGCCGCTCGCCCTGGTTCTCCCGGGCGGCACGGAGACTGCGGCCGAGTACCTCGCGCCACAGGGGTTCCGCCTCGTCGTCCCGGGCGGGGGCGCGGCGCTGGTGGAAAGGAAGGATGTCCGCCATAGGCCCAGCCTGGCATCCGCCGGGCCCTCGGCGACAGCGGTTCCGCTCAGGGCAGAACGTCACCCCGCGACTTGGTTGCCGAGCATGATCACGCCGAGCACCAGCGCGATCGCCGACACCCCGATGCCCACCCCCGACACCGGCTTCCCCGTACGCCGTCCGACGACGCCCACGAGTCCGAAGGCCAATCCGGCCAGTCCGAACGGAAGCGCGAGGTACGCCCGGATGCCGGTCAGGTCGATCGGCAGCAGCGGAACCACGCAGCCCAGCACGCCCAGTACCAGCGACAACACCCCCAGCCAGACGCCGTTCGCCGGAGCGGGCAGCGGATAGGGGGCGTAGCCCGGGTACTGCTGGACATTCGGCTGAACCGGCCACGGCTGCCCGGGTCCGGCCGGCGGCATTCCCTGCGGACGGGGTTCGTCAGTCACCGGAAAGCTCCTCACCGTGCGAAAGAAACGTTGCCACACCTTAGAGCGCGGACGCGCTCGGTAGGGTGCCGGAGGAAGCACCCAGCGACCGACGAGGTGACGCATGGACCGGCGCGAACTGATAGACCAGGCTCTCCGCGGCGTCGAGGCCTGGGAGCGCAAATGGGGTCCGTTCACCCCGTCCCCGGCCAGCGAGCCGGACGTCGACCTCCCCGCGCTGCTCGAGACCTACGCCGCCCGGATGGACGCGTCGTTCCCCTTCTTCCACCCCCGCTACGCGGGCCAGATGCTCAAACCGCCGCATCCGGTCGCGGTCGCCGCCTATCTCGCCGCGATGGTGGTCAACCCGAACAATCACGCGCTCGACGCCTCGCAGGCCACCTCGCCGATGGAGGTCGAGGTCATCGCGGACCTGGCGCGGATGTTCGGGTTCGCGCAGCCGTCGCTCGGCCACCTCACCTCCAGCGGGACGATCGCGAACCTCGAAGCCCTCTGGGTCGCCCGCGAACTGGCCCCGGGCAAGGCAGTCGTCCACTCGCAGGACGCGCACTACACGCACGGCCGCATGTGCCAGGTGCTCGGTGTGGAATCCCGCGCGGTGCGGGCACTTCCCGACGGACGCGTCGATCTGTCCGCGGTCGAAGCCGAGGTCCGCGGCGGCGGGGTAGGCACGGTGGTGCTGACTCCGGGAACGACCGGACTCGGGGCGGTCGACGACATCCAGCAGGCCCTGGCGCTGAAGGAACGGTACGGGGTCCGCCTGCATGTCGACGGCGCGTACGGCGGCTTTTACACCTTGCTGGGCGAGTACGAGGCCTACCGCGCGATCGGCTCGTGCGACTCCGTCGTCGTCGACCCGCACAAACACGGGCTCCAGCCGTACGGCTGCGGCGCGGTGTTGTTCGCGGACCCGTCGGTCGGCCGGTTCTACAAACACGATTCTCCCTATACCTACTTCACGTCCGACGAGTTGCACCTCGGCGAGATCTCCCTGGAATGCTCCCGCGCTGGTGCTGCCGCCGGGGCGCTTTGGCTTACCCTGCGAGCGTTCCCGCTGGAACGTGACCGAGGACTGGGTCGATTGCTGGCGGCGTGCCGTCGAGCGGCGAACGACTTCGCCGGACTGCTCAAGGAATCCGACCGTTTCGCACTGCACCTCGAGCCCACTTTGGACATCGTCACCTACTGGCCGCGACGGACCCGGATGAGCGAGATCACCGAAGCCGCCAACGCCATCCTCCAGAACGGCATGGCGGACAAGGACAACCCGCTGTATCTGTCCACTTTGCGCGTTGACGCGGAGGCGTTCGCCGCGCTGCATCCGGACGTCGAACGGGACGCCGAGACCGTCACGATCCTCCGGTCGGTGTTGATGAAGCCCGAGCACGAGGCCTGGATTCCGCAGCTCAAGCAAGCGCTCGACCGGTTGGCGGAGTGAGTCCCGGACAGCGGGACTGACCGGTTCGATCCGGACGGACCGCCGGTTACATCGGTGCGCATGGCTGAGCAACCGCGCACCGCAGAGCGGTCGACCTGGTATTACCTGGCGATCGTCGTGGCGATCGCGCTCCTGACCGAGAACGCCAACTTCGAGTTCACCCTCGTCGGGGTGGGCCTGCCCGACATCGCCGCCGCCTTCGGAACCGACCAGGTGGCGCTGGTGATGACCGTCGTTTTCGTCGCGTCGCTCGTCTTCCTCCCGATCGCCGGGAAACTCGCCGACACGCACGGCAAAAAGAAAGTCCTCCTGGCCGCGGCCATCATGTTCGGCGCCGGCTCCCTGATCTGCGCACTGGCCCCGGTGTACTGGCTTTTCCTCACCGGACGCGTGCTCCAGTCCGCTTTCGTCGTCGCGTACGTCGCCGGTTACGGCCTCATCCGCGACCTCTTCCCGCCGCGACTGGTGCCGCTCGGCGTCGGCGCGCTCGGGGTCGGCACCGGCGTCGCCGCGTTCGGCGGTCCGCTGCTCGGCGGGTATCTCGTTGATACCTACGGGTTCCGGAGCGCCTTCTGGTTCACCCTCGGCTACGACGTCGTCGTCTCGACAATCGTGCTGCTCGTCGTCCCCGAAACCCGGGTGCGGATCAAACGCCGCATCGACGTCGCCGGCGGCTTGCTGCTCGGCGGCGGGATGGCAGTGCTCGTGCTCGGCTTGGTCGAGAAGGAGTATCTCGCTTACGCCGTGGCGCTTTCGGTGATAATGCTGGTGCTTTTCGTGATTGTCGAGCGTCGCCGCGCCGAACCGTTGATCGATCTGGCGCTGGCGGCACAACCCAAGGTGTGGCTGACACTGCTCGCGTCGGGAACCGCCATCTTCGTCACCACTGCCAACAGTTCCGTGCTCATCCCGCAGCTGCTTCGGACTCCGCACTTGCCCGGAGTGTCAGAACACGGTCTCGGCATGAACGCGTTGGAATACGGCGTGAGCTACGGCCTCCCGTTCGGTCTGGTCGGCGCGGCCGCCGGTTACGCCGCCGGATGGGTGTGCCGGAGATTCGCGCCGAGAACTGCTTTGCTCACCTCGATCATCGGCACTCTCGGCGGGGTCGTGCTGATCCTTTTCGGACAGTTGAGCGGACCGGTCCTGATCGTGGTGATCGCCGCGCTCATGGGCATCGGGCTGGGATTTCTCTACGCCGGAGCCAACAATCTCGTCATCGAGGCCGTGCCCGCCGAAGCGCAGGGCGTCACGACTTCGTTGCTCTACACCGCACTCGGCGTAATGAACACCCTCGGCACCGCGATCGTCGGTTCGATCACCGCTGCCCATCAGGTCCGGCTCAGCTCCGGTGTCTCGATCACCAACGACGCCGGATACCAGGCGGCGTACTGCGTACTGCTCGGCGTGAGCGTCCTCGCGCTCTTGCTGACTGTCCTCATGCGACACGGCCGCACCCCGGCCACCGGCGGAACAGCTGCGGCGGAAAGGCCAGGTCTTGACATCAACACCGGTGTCGATAATATGACACAATCGTAAACATGGGTTGATGCCGTCCGGCCCCATGGAAGGAGACCACCGTGCGCAGCGTCAAACGACTTGCTACTCGGATGTTGGCGGTGATGTCGGCGGGACTGCTCACGCTGACCGGCGTCGCGAACGCGGCCGACGCCTGGCCCGCGACCGAGGCGGTGCCCGGCCTGCCCGGCACGCCGGTGCCCGCCGACGTGCCGGGAACGGCGTCGGCCAGCGGCGCGCAGTGCCGCGACTACTTCTTCCCGGTCACCGAATCGCCGGAAAGTCCCGCTGTGCTCAAGGAATTCGGCCAACTGTGCACTTCGGACCCGGCCTTGCTCGGCAAGCAGCCGGTGCAGATCCTCATCCACGGCGGCACCTACGACCACACCTACTACGACTGGCCGTACCAGCCGGACCGCTACAACTACGTCCGCTACATGACCCAGCGCGGCTTCACGACGCTGAACCTCGACCGGATCGGCTACGGCCACAGCGACCATCCGCCGGCCACGAGCATGAACTTCGACGTCGCGGCCAATACGACCCACCAGATCGTGCAGTATCTGCGCCAGGGCGCGCTGGGCAAGCAGTTCGGCACCGTGACGGTCAACGGATACTCGATGGGCGGCCTCACCGCGCAGGTCGAGGCAGGCAAATTCCACGACGTCGACGCGTTGATGGTGCACGCTGTCGGCCACGGGCTGCTGACCCCGCGCTCGACCCTGCGGCTCGGGACGTTCGCCTACCCCGCGCTGCTGGACCCGAAGTTCGCGGACAAACCGTGGGCGCTCGATCCGGCGTACCTCACCAGCATCCCCGGCAAACGCGACTTGTTCCACGGTCCACAAGGGACGTATGACCCAGAGCAACTGCAGGTCGAAGACGCCACAAAGGACACCATGTCCGCGACCGAGCTGGCGGACATCACCTTGCGCACCTACACCGACCAGACCAAGAACATCGACGCACCGATCCTGTGGTCGCCGGGCCAGTACGACAAAATCTGGTGCGGCACCACCGACGACTGCAACACCGATCCCATGGCGGCGAACGAAGCGAGCTACTACCGGCCGGGCGTGTTCACGAAATACCTCGTGCAGAACACCGGACACGCCACGCTGCTCGGCTACGGCGGCGTCGACTACCTGCGGGAAATCGTGAGCTGGCTCGGCGAACGAGGGATCCGCGGGGTCCAGTGAGCCGGGTGCGCCGCAGTTCGCCGGGGCAGCGGACCGGTAAACTGCGGCGCATGTCCACGGCAGAGCGAGGCAAGGGTTCGCGCAGCGGGTTGCGCCGGACGCTGATGACGTCCGAACTTCTGGACACCGCGACCAAGCTGTTCGCGGAAAAGGGCTACGAGGCCACGAGCCTGCTGGACATCGCGAACGCGCTGAACATTTCCCGGCCGGCGCTGTACCACTACGTCAGCAAGAAGGAAGACCTGCTGGCGATGCTCGTCGAGCAGGTCACCAACGGGTTCGCCGAGGTGCTGGCCCAGCTGAAGGCGCGCGACGACCTGACGCCGTCGGAGAAGATCGCCGACGTGGTCGCGCTGATCGTGCGGCAGCGGGCGGAGCACTCCGACCAGTTCCGGATCCTCGACCGGTCCGAGCCGATCCTGCCGGAGCCGCTGGCCGGGGAGCATCTGACGGCCAAGCGGAAGATCCTGCGGGAGTTCACGGCGCTGGTCGAGGCGGGGATCGAAGCCGGGGAGTTCCGGCGGGTCGACGCGCGGACGGCGGCGTTGTCGTTGCTGGGGATGTGCAACTGGGTCGCTTGGTGGTTCCGGCCTGGGGGAGATGTGGACTCGTTGGTGGCTACCGTCACTGGGTTGGCGACGGGGATGCTGGCGGCTGGGGAGAATGCCGGGCGGGGGCGGCAGGATGCGCGGACTATTGCGGAGATTCGGGGGTTGTTGGATCGGTTGGAGGGGTGAGGTTTCTCCTCCTGCTGGGTCGGGGGAAGAGCGGCTGTGCCGGGGGAAGGAGCGGCTGGGTCGGGGAAAGAGCGGCTGTGCCAGGGGGAAGAGCGGCTGTGGCGGGGGGAAGAGCGGCTGTGGCGGGGGGAAAGAGCGGCGAAGCCGCGAAAAGACAGCGGCGAAGCCGCGAAAAGAGAGTGGTTGCGTGGGGCACCCCGAAGTTTGAGTGTGACTACGGCGCGGGGGGGGTGG
>NZ_JARACH010000075.1:0-42871 GCF_029087445.1 Amycolatopsis sp. La24 | reverse complement strand
GTGGGGTTAGCGCCCCAATGTGGCATTGGGTGCGTGGGACGCACCGAACGCCGCATTGGGTGCGTCAGATGCACCCAATGCCGCATTGGGGCGCATCCCGGGTGGCGGGGCGGGGGTGGTCCGTGAAGGGCTCCTTGAGGGAATCCAGGTCCGTGAAGGGGCCCCTCACTGACGGGCGGCTGGCGGGTCGGGGTGTGGGAGTGGGAGTGCAGGCAACAGGCATTTCACTGCGGCCTGGGCACACTCATCCCTAGGCTTGGGTATCGTCGACTCCCAGCCAGACTGAACCGCATCCCGGGGAATGATGACCGACCAGCCGAACGCTAATTCTGATCAGTCCGGTGCCGTCGGAACGGACCGGTTGGGGCCTCGGCCGCTTGAGCGGCCCGCGGTCGACCAGCAGCAGGCGGCTGTCTTCGGGCGGCCGCACGGGGTCGAGGGGGCGTTCGACAAGCTTTACACCCCTGCGCCCAACGGGAACGGGCAGAAGCTCAATCTCGCGCCGCCTACGCCGGAGTCGCTGGCGGAGGCGTTCAGCCGTCCCGCGGGGGCTGAGGGAGTGCGGCTGCAGCGGCCGCTCGAGGCTTCCGGTGAGAACGGCACTTCCGAAGATCCGTTGTGGACTGACGCCAGCGATCCGTGGCGGGATCCGGCGGCCGGGGCGGTGTTGGCTGGGCCTGCGGTCGCTCCGGAGGAGGACGAGGCCGAGAAGCCGAAGCTGCCCAAGGGTGCGCAGTTGAGCTTGCCCGAGGTGTTGTTCGGGCGGCGGGTGCAGCCGAAGGCGTTGGCGCTGCTGGGGGTCGTCGCGCTGGTGATCGGCGCGGTGGGCGGGCTGGTCGGCTGGTGGGTCGCGGACACAGGGTCCGCGTTGACCGGCAGCGCCACGATTTCCGAGGCGGAGGCGGCCAAGGAGCGGCCGCCGGGGTCGCTCGCGGACATCGCGCGGCGGGTGTCGCCCGCGGTGGTTTCGCTGGAGGTCGTTAAGCCTGGCGCGGACAGCGGCGAGCAGGGCTCCGGCGTGGTGATCGATCCGCAGGGGTACGTGCTGACCAACGAGCACGTGGTCGCGACGGCGGTCGGCGACGCGGCTACGAAGATCACCGCGGTGTTCAACGACGGGACGCGCACCGAGGCCAAGATCGTGGGCGCGGATCAGAAGACCGACCTCGCCGTGGTGAAGGTCAACGTGACCAACCCGGTCGTGATGCAGGTCGGGAAGTCGTCGGATCTGCAGGTCGGGGACGCGGTGATCGCGGTCGGCTCGCCGCTCGCGCTGCAGAACTCGATCACCGCGGGCATCGTCAGCGCGCTCGACCGGCCGGTCACCGCAGGCGGCGACAACGGGGCGGCTCCGGTCACCTATTCGGCCATCCAGACCGACGCGGCGATCAACCACGGCAACTCGGGCGGTGCGCTTGTCGACTCGACCGGGGCGCTGGTCGGGATCAACTCCGCGATCCGCTCGTCCAGCTCCGACGGCGGCAGCATCGGCATCGGGTTCGCCATTCCCAGCGACTACGCGATCAAGATCGCCAAGGCGCTGATCAAGGACGGCAAGGTCAAGCATGCCGACATCGGGATCAACGCGGCCTCGACGGTCGCCGGCTCGACCACGATGGGCGCGCAGGTGCGCAACGTCGCCCCGGGCGGACCGGCGGCGTCGGCGGGGATCAAGGAAGGCGACGTGATCACCAAGGTCGGCGACCACGTCGTGCGCGACTCCGCAGAGCTGACCGTCGCGGTGCGCAGCCACGATCCGGGCCAGGTTGTCCCGGTGCAACTGGCCCGCGACGGCGCGCTGCTGGTGGTGGACGTCACGCTGGGGTCGGACTGACATCCGTTCTTAAGCTCCCGTGCGACGTTCGGGCCTGCCAGGACGAGAACAGGCCCGGGTAGTCTTGGGCGGGGCAGCACCGAGCGGAGGTTTCACGGGTGTTCGACAGTGTCGGCTGGGGCGAGATCCTCGTGATCATCATCGCGGGGCTTTTCATCCTCGGACCCGAACGGCTGCCCGAAGCGGCGGCCTGGATGGCGAGGAGCGTCCGCAAGGCCCGCGACTTCGCGACCGGCGCGCGCGAGCAGCTGCGCGAGGAAATGGGCCCCGAGTTCGACCAGTTGCGGAAGCCCTTGGAAGACCTGCGTGGCCTGCGCAACCTCGACCCGAAGCGGGTTGTCGCGCAGCATCTGTTCGACGGGGATTCGGATCCGCTGGGGTTGAACGGGTTCAAGAACGAGCTGAACGGGTCGAACGGGAACGGCTCCAACGGTGCTCCGACGATCAAGCCGCAGACCGCGTTGCCGCAGCCGGAGCCGTTGAAGCCGGGTGAGCGTCCGCCGGTGGATCCGGACGCGACCTGATTTCTCGTACGACCAGCCGGGCGACGCGCTGATCAGGCTGGGTAGCCTCAGGGCATCAGCTCAACCGACCCTGGAGGTTCCCGATATGTCACGCCGTGCGGCTGCGCTGGCCGGAACGATCGCTGCGGCCGCCTTCGCCGTCGCCGGGTGCAGTGCCGACGACGAGCCCAGCACCAAGGCGCCCGCCACCTACACTTCGGTGCCCGCCCCGGCGATGCCGTCTTCTTCGGCCCCGTCGAACGCTCCGTCGAGCGCTCCCGGGAACGGCAGTGCCACCGGTGAGCAGCCGAACGTCAAGCGCGGCGCGCAGACCGGCGAGGCGGGCGTCGACGTGCTGGTCACCGTCGCCTACCAGGGCGGGAAGGTCACGCCGCCGGCTGAGGTCGTCGACGTCAAGGTCGGCAACAAGGTGAAGATCCTCGTGTCGTCCGACCAGCCGCAGAACATCGACGTCCAGGACCTGCCGGACAAGTCGGGCGACGTGTCCGCGAAGAAGCCCGAGGACATCGACTGGACCGTGAGCAAGCCGGGCGACACCAAGGTGACGCTCCGCGAGTCCGGTGCCCTCCTGGTGACGATCCACGCGTCCTAAAAAGCACAAAAAAGAGGCGTGCACCTGGATCAGGTGCACGCCTCTTTGCTGAGCAGGATCAGCGTCCGGCGGGGCTGACGTTCAGCATCATCCCGGCCAGCCCGCGCGCCCGGACCGACAGCTGCTTCGCCGCGTCCTTCAGCACCAGCGCCGCCGGTGCCTCCGGATCGGACAGCACGATCGGCGTGCCCTCGTCGCCCTGTTCGCGCAGCCGCGGGTCCAGCGGGACCTGGCCCAGCAGCGGCACCGTGGAGCCCACCGACTTCGACAGCGAATCCGCCACCGTCTGGCCGCCGCCCGCGCCGAAGACCTCGATGCGTTCGCCGGTCGGGGTTTCCAGCCACGACATGTTCTCGATCACGCCCGCGACGCGCTGCCGCGTCTGCATCGCGATCGCGCCCGCGCGCTCGGCCACCTCGGCGGCGGCCTGCTGCGGCGTGGTCACCACGAGGATTTCCGCGTTCGGGATCAGCTGCGCCACCGAAATCGCGATGTCGCCGGTGCCCGGCGGCAGGTCCAGCAGCAGGATGTCCAGGTCGCCCCAGAACACGTCGGCCAGGAACTGCTGCAGCGCGCGGTGCAGCATCGGGCCACGCCACACGACCGGGGTGTTGCCCGGGGTGAACATGCCGATCGAGATGACCTTCACGCCGTGCGCCTGCGGCGGCATGATCATCGTGTCGACCTTCGTCGGCTTCTCGCGCGCGCCCAGCATGCGCGGCACCGAGTGGCCGTAGATGTCCGCGTCCACCACGCCGACCGACAGGCCGCGCTCGGCCATCGCCACGGCGAGGTTCACCGTCACCGACGATTTGCCCACGCCGCCCTTGCCGGACGCCACGCAGTACACCCGCGTCATCGAACCCGGCTGCGCGAACGGGATCACCGGCTCCGCCGCGTCGCCGCGCAGCGATTTGCGCAGCTCAGTGCGCTGCTCGTCGCTCATCACGTCCAGCTCGACCTTGACGTCGGCGACGCCGTCGAGCTTCGAGACGGCCTTCTTGGTGTCCGCGGTCAGCGTCGCCTTCAGCGGACAGCCCGCGACCGTGAGGTAAATCCCGACGGTGACCAGCCCGTCGTCACCGACCGCCACGTCCTTGACCATGCCGAGGTCGGTGATCGGTTTTTTGATTTCCGGGTCGTACACGTCCTTCAGCGCGGTGCGGACGTCGTCGACGCTGGGGAGCTGCTGTGTACCAGTCACGCTTCCATCGTACGTACTGCCCAGTTCAGCTTTGCTTGGCCTTGCGCGGCTTGGAGTCCACGTCGAGATCGTCGCGCAGCCGGTCGAGCTCGCTGCGCAGGTAGTCGCGGGTCGCGACCTCGCCGACCGCCAGCCGCAGCGCCGCCAGTTCGCGGGCGAGGTACTCGGTGTCCGCCTTGGTCTGCGCGGCGCGCGTGCGGTCCTCTTCCAGCGACACCCGGTCCCGGTCGTCCTGGCGGTTCTGCGCGAGCAGGATCAGCGGCGCGGCATACGCGGCCTGCGTCGAGAACGCCAGGTTGAGCAGGATGAACGGGTACGGGTCCCACCGCAGCGACACCGCGACCAGGTTCAGCACGATCCAGACGACCACGATCAGCGTCTGCCAGAACAGGTACTTCCCGGTGCCGAGGAACCGCGCGATCCGCTCGGTGAACCGGCCGAAGGTGTCCGGGTCGATGTTCAGCCGCAGACGGGCCTGGCTGCGCGGCTGGTCGAGCCTGCGGCCGGTCCTGAGTTCAGGCACGTTCGGCCTCCTCCAGATCAGCGCCGTCGGCGCCATCGGTGACGTCGTGCAGCCCGGTTTCGCGCCAGTCGTCGGGCAGCAGATGGTCGAGCACGTCGTCGACGGTGACGGCGCCGAGCAGGTGGTCCTCGGCGTCGACGACCGGGCCGCAAGCCAGGTTGTACGCCGCGAAATACCGGGTGACCTCGGACAGCGTCGCTTGCGGGCGCAACGCGGTGAGGTCGGTGTCCACCGCGCTGGCCACCAGTTCGGCGGGCGGTTCGCGCAGCAGCCGCTGGAAGTGCACGACGCCGACGAACCGGCCGGTCGGCGTCTCGGTCGGCGGACGGCACACGAACACCATGCTGGCGAGCGCGGCGGGGAGTTCGGCGTTGCGGATGTGCGCCAGCGCCTCGGCGATCGTCGCGTCCGGCGTCAGCACCACCGGTTCCGGCGTCATCAGACCGCCCGCGGTGTCCGACGAATACGCCAGCAGCCGTTTGACCGGCGCGGATTCCTCCGGCTCCATCAGTTCCAGCAGCCTGCTCTGCTCGGCGGGCGCGAGTTCGGCGAGCAGGTCGGCGGCGTCGTCCGGGTTCATCGCCTCGAGGATGTCCGCGGCGCGTTCCTCGGCGAGGTAGGACAGCAGTTCCTTCTGGTCGTCCTCGGGAAGCTCCTCGATGACGTCCGCGAGCCGTTCGTCGTCCATCGCGTCGGCGACTTCGTGCCTGCGCTTCATCGGCAGGTCGCGCAGGGTCGCGGCCACGTCGACCGCACGCATCGTGTCGAACAGCATCAGCAGCTGGCCCGCGCCTTGCGGCTGTCCGGCGAGGTCGGTGAGCCCGAGCCCGGCGACCTCGTTCCACGGCAGCACCTGCATCGCGGTGCGCCGCCTGCTCAGGGACAGCCGGGTCGGCCGTTCGCGGACGGCGAGTTTCGCCAGCACCCAGTCCCGGGTGCGGGTCGGCTCCATCGCCGCGTCGACCACGGTCACCCGGGTGTCCGCGCCGGTGAGCGTCGCGTGCGCGTCGAGAAGCTGGCCGCACACCAGCACCTCGTTGGGCCGCTGGTGGAAATGCCGCATGTTGACCGAACCCGTGGCCAGCGTCACGGCGTTCGGTTCGATCGAGGTGACCCGCAGCATGGGCACGAACACCCGCCGCCGGGTCGCCAGCTCCACGACCATGCCGAGGATCCGCGGCGGCTGCTGGTCCAGCCGCAGCCCGGCGACCACGTCGCGGACCTTGCCGATCGACTCCCCGTCGGGCCCGAACACCGGCAGACCCGCGAGCTGTGCTGCGTAAACCCGGTTTGTGCCTGCCATGGCGCCGACACTATCGGCTGGCGCCCGAGTGCGCTCGTGCCGCGACTCGGCGAATTCTCAGCCTGCCATGGCCCACCGGGTGAGCGTGGGCAGCGCGTCCGCGGACGGGCCGTCGTCATCCTCGGGCAATCCGCCGAAATCGACCAGATCCTGGGCGTGCCACAGCCTGTTCTGCACCGCCCGGACGAGCGTCCAGGCCTTGGCGCGGTCGCGGTCCAGCCCGCTCGCGGCGAGCTTCGAGTCCAGTGTGGATTCACTGAACCGGTTCCACAGCAACGAAAGCACGCCGTACTCGAGGTCGCCGGCGAGCGGCTTCGGGTCGATCACCAGCCACGGCTCGCGAATGCCGGACAGCACGTTCTCGTAGTGCAGATCCTCGTTCACCAGTGCGTTTCCGGCTTCCGGGCCGAGGTCACGGCAGACCTCGAGCGCCGCGTCCAGCTCTCGGCGGGGGAGCGGTTCGGCCAGCTCCCGCCACGATTTGGGCAGTTCTTCGAGCAGTTCCTCCGCGACCGCGGACAACGTGCGGGTGAGCTCGGCGGGCGCGGGCACGGCGAGCCGCCGGGCGAGTTCGCTCATGATCTCGACGGCGGGCAGCAGCGGTTCGTCCTCCAGCGTCCGGCTGTCGTCGAGGCGTTCCAGCAGCATCACGCCGTCCTCGGGCGCGGATTCGAGCAGCAGCACCGATCCTCGACCGGCCCATGTGGACAGTGCGAGCGGCTCGTCGCGCGATTCTTCCTCCACCCAGCCGAGTTTCAGCACGACGCGGGAACCGTCCGCGCGCCGGGCGGGCTGGACGACGCCGACGTAGCCGTGCCGGGCGGTGTCCTCGAACTCCAGCCCCCACTTCCGGGCGTACCGCTGCGCGAGCGCGGGCAGCGAGGCGAGCCACGGGACGGCTTCCGGACCGAGCACCTTGGGGGCGCGTTCAGCGAAGACGGGCGGGATCTCCAAAACGGTCACAACGCCCATCCTGGTCGGGCGCGCAAACCGTTTCCGGGGCTGTTTCGCGCGCGTACAGTGAACGGATAGGGGTTTGGCGAACCCGGGAGCTGCCATGATCGTCGAGATTGTCAGCGCGGTGGTCGTCGCGGGCGGGGTGTGGCTCGCCTCCGCGGTGCGCGTGGTCAAACAGTACGAACGCGGGCTGGTGTTCCGGTTCGGCCGGGTGCGGCCGGAGGTCCGGGATCCCGGGCTGGCGCTGCTGCTGCCGATAGCCGACCGCATGCAGAAGGTGAACATGCAGGTCGTGACGCTGCCGGTACCCGCGCAGGACGGGATCACCCGCGACAACGTCACCGTCCGGGTGGACGCGGTCGTGTACTTCAAGGTGATCGACCCGGTGCTGGCCGCGGTCCACGTGCAGGACTACCGGTCGGCGATCGGCCAGGTCGCGCAGACGTCGCTGCGGTCCATCATCGGCAAGAGCGACCTGGACGACCTGCTGTCGAACCGCGAACGGCTCAACGAGGGCCTCGAGCTGATGATCGACAGCCCGGCGCTCGACTGGGGCATCCACATCGACCGGGTCGAGATCAAGGACGTCGCGCTGCCGGAGTCGATGAAACGCTCGATGTCGCGCCAGGCGGAGGCCGAACGCGAACGCCGTGCCCGGGTCATCTCGGCGGACGGCGAGCTGCAGGCGTCGCACAAGCTCGCCCAGGCCGCCGCGACGATGGCGGACACCCCGGCGGCCCTGCAGTTGCGGCTGCTGGAGACCGTGGTGCAGGTGTCGGCGGAGAAGAACTCGACGCTGGTGCTGCCGTTCCCGGTGGAGTTGCTGCGGTTCCTGGACGCGCGGACCGACCCCGCGGCACCGGCCGCGAAACCGCCGGAGCCGCGAGCACCGTCGGCGTCGGAAGCGGCCGGCAACGGACAGGTCGCGCCGCCCGCGAGCGAGGCGAGCGACGTGCCGGATCAGCGGTCGAGGTAGCCGTTCATGCCGAGGACCAGCAGCGTCACGAAGAAACTGCCCCACAGCGCGGCCGTGACGTAGCCGACCACGACGGCCGACAACGCCATCGTGCGGCCGCCTGCCTCGTTGCGGTTGGCCTTGGCCAGCGCGACGTGCCCCATCACGATGCCGGGGATCGCGAGAACGCAGGTCACCAGGCCGAGCACGGAACACACCAGCGCGCCGGTCGCGAGCCCGCTGTCGCTGGTGTTCGGGTACGGCCGGTAGGCACCGCCGTACGGAGGCGGAGCCGGGAAGCCCTGGTACGCGGGCGGCGGCGCGAACGGATCCGGTTGCGCCGCAACGGGATACGGGGTCGCGGGTGGTTCCGCGGCGGCAGCCGGCTGCTCACCGGGCAGCACCGCGACCGGGCCGGGATCGGGTGCGGTCCAGCCCGGCGGCGGGACGGGCGAGTCGGTCTCCGCGGTGGACGACACGGCGTCCGCCGGAGCCTCGTACGGCGTGGGATCGGCGGTGGCCGGCGGCTCGTACGGAGCGGGGTCCGCGGTCGGCGGCGGCTCGTACGGCACCGGATCGCGGTCGGACGGGGTGGTCATCGGGGCTCCCTCACGGTGCCGGGTTCGGAGGACGACGCTACCGGGTTTCGCGGCGGCATCAGCCGAAAACGCCGGACTGGACCAGCGCGCGCACGACCAGCGGGACGGCGATGCCCCAGACGATCAGCGCGGCGTAGCCGATCACGAACCCCGCGACCGCCAGCGCGCCGCCGGTGCCGCGGCCGCGCCGGGCCCGGTAGAACGCGACGTGGCCCATCACGATCCCCGCGATGGCCATCGGCCCGCACACCACGAACCCGGCGATCGAGCAGATCAGGGACCCGATCGCGAGCCCAGCGCCGGGCGCCGGACCCCGCGGCGGATAGGGCTGGTGCTCGTACGACGGGTGCTCGTAGCTGTCGCGGCCAGCAGGCTCTTCGCTGCCCTCGCTCATCGGGATCCTTCGCGGTTTCGGGTGGATCAGCACCTTATCCGCACCTTAACGGGGGAAACCGGGGCCGGGCGTGAGCACCCTCATAGCCGCTCGGGCGCGAACCAGTCATACTCCCCGGTAACCCAGCGCCGGGAGCCGGCGTCGCCGCCGAAGGGAGCCCAGAGATGGCCCGTCTTGCCCGGACCGCCGGCCTGACCGATGTACAGCAGGAGATTCTGTCCACGGTGCGCTCGTTCGTGGACAAGGAGATCATCCCGCACGCGCAGGCGCTGGAGCACGCGGACGAGTACCCGGCGGAGATCGTCGAGGGCATGAAGGAAATGGGCCTGTTCGGGCTCACCATCCCGGAGGAGTACGGCGGCCTGGGCGAGTCGCTGCTGACTTATGCGCTGGTGGTGGAGGAGATCGCGCGGGGCTGGATGAGCGTGTCCGGCGTGATCAACACGCACTTCATCGTGGCGCACATGATCAAGCAGCACGGGACGCCGGAGCAGAAGCAGCATTTCCTGCCCCGGATGGCGACCGGCGAGGTCCGCGGGTCGTTCTCGATGTCCGAGCCGGACCTCGGGTCGGACGTCGCGGCGATCAAGACCCGGGCGCGGCGCGACGGCGACGACTACGTGATCGACGGCGCGAAGATGTGGCTGACCAACGGCGGCTCCTCCAACCTGATCGCCTTGTTGGTGAAGACCGACGAGGGTGCGGAGAAGGCGCATCAGAACCTGACGACGTTCCTGGTCGAGAAGCCCTCCGGGTTCGGAGAGGTGCTTCCCGGGCTGACGATCCCGGGCAAGATCGACAAAATGGGCTACAAGGGCGTCGACACCACCGAAGCGGTGTTCGACGGCTTCACAATCGGCGCGGACAAGGTGCTGGGGGAGGCGCCGGGCAAGGGCTTCTCGTACATGATGGACGGCGTCGAGGTCGGCCGGGTGAACGTGGCCGCGCGGGCGTGCGGGATCGCGATCCGGTCGTTCGAGCTGGCGATCGCGTATGCGCAGCAGCGGTCGACGTTCGGCAAGCCGATCGCGCAGCACCAGGCGATCGCGTTCAAGCTCGCCGAGATGGCGACGAAGGTCGAGGCCGCGCACCTGATGATGGTGAACGCGGCCCGGTTGAAGGATTCCGGCGCCCGCAACGACGTCGAGGCGGGGATGGCGAAGCTGATCGCCAGCGAGTACTGCGCCGAGGTGACCCAGGAAGCGTTCCGGATCCACGGCGGCTACGGCTACTCGAAGGAATACGAGATCGAGCGCCTGATGCGCGAGGCCCCGTTCCTGCTGATCGGCGAGGGCACCAGCGAAATCCAGAAAACCATCATCAGCCGCGGCCTCCTGCGGGATTACAAAGCCTGACCCGCGCTTCGCCGGAGTTCGCGCGCTCCGCCGGTTCTTGACAAGATGGAACCCTCGGACCGGACGAGCGCAGGTGATGATGGTGAGCAGTCCCTTTGGTGGCGGCCAGAGCCCGGCCGGGCTGCCGCGGCTCCCGACGCCGCCCACCGGCTGGCCGATCGGGTCGTACTCGACCTACGGCGAAGCGCAGCAGGCGGTCGATTTCCTGGCCGAAAGCGAGTTCGCGGTCACCGACGTGACGATCGTCGGCGTCGACCTGATGCTGGTAGAACGCGTCATCGGACGGCTGTCGTGGGGCCGCGTGCTCGCCGCGGGCGCGATGTCGGGCGCGTGGTTCGGCCTGTTCGCCGGGCTGCTGCTGGGGATGTTCGTCAACCAGGGCGGATTCACGCTGCAACTGCTGACCGGGCTGGTGCTGGGCGTGCTGTCCGGGCTGGCGTTCTCCGCGATCGGTTACCGCACGTCGCGCGGGCGTCGGGATTTCTCGTCTGCGAGTCAGCTTGTGGCTGGTCGGTATGACGTGCTGTGCCAGCCGCGCAGTGCGGAGCAGGGTCGGGAGTTGCTGGCGAAGCTGGCGTTGCGTCCGCCGCCTGCGACTGCCTGAACTCGCGAGACCGGCCCAGTGCCTTCCCTCGCCCGCCACCGCATAACTACCCACGGGACTTTTTCACCCGTCCTTCCGATGGTTCGCGCGCACCTGGCTGAATCGTTACCGACCCTGCTTGCGGCCGGTGATCGCCGGGCATAGGTTGACCGACACCGGTTGGCCGGTCGTGTCCTCCAGCGCGGCCTGCCGGCAACTGGCACGTCGGGGTGCTGGCTCGGGTCCGCCTCGTCGCGGCGTGCTGTCTGGGGGCGGCGCCGGACGGTGCCGTGTGCACATGGCGAGGAGGCTTGAATGGGGAAGAAACGGCCCAGCGGAAAGAAACGAGGACCTGCCCGCGCGGCGGCGCTGCTCGCCGCGGGCTTGGCGGGCAGCGGCCTGATAGCGGGCTGCGGATCGGCTTCCGGGACGACGATCAACGTCTACTACTCCCCGGAAGACCATTTCCAGACGGTCGTCGACAACTGCAACAAGACCGCCGCCGGGCGGTACCGGATCGTCTACAACAAGCTGCAGCGCGGCTCGGACGACCAGCGGATCCAGATGGCGCGCCGGCTCGCCGCGGGCGACACGTCGATGGACGTGCTCGGCCTCGACGTCACCTGGGTTTCGGAGTTCGCCGAGGCGGGCTGGGTCGACGAGTGGACCGGGCAGAACAAGGCGGCCGCGTCCGAGGGCGTGCTCAAGGGGCCGCTGGAAACCGCGACGTATCAAGGAAAGCTCTACGCCGCGCCGAAGAACACCAACGTGCAGTTGCTCTGGTACGACGACCGCCTCACCCCGACCCCGCCGAAGACGTGGGACGAGATGATGCAGATGTCGCAGCGGCTCAAGAGCGAGCACAAACCGTATTCGGTCGTGTTCACCGGCGCGCAGTACGAGGGCCTGGTCGTCATCTACAACACGCTGGTCGAATCGCTCGGCGGGCACATCCTGTCCGACGACGGGAAATCCGTCGTGATGGACGAGGGCGCGGTGCAGGCGCTGGAGCTGCTGAAGAAGGTCACGTCGTCGGGCATCACCGACCCGTCGCTGACGAACCAGAAGGAGGACGACGTCCGGCGGACCTTCCAGGGCGGCGGCGCCGCGTTCGAGCTCAACTGGCCGTTCGTTTACGCCTCCTACGCCGAGGAAAAGCCGCAGGACCTGTCGCACTTCAAGTGGGCGGTGTATCCGCAGGCGAAGGCGGGCATTCCGTCGAAGAGCACGATCGGCGGGTTCGATCTCGCGGTGAGCGCCTTCTCGCAGCACAAGCCCGAGGCGTACGAAGCGGCGTTGTGCCTGCGCAGCAAGGAAAACCAGAAGGTGTCCGCGATCAACGACGGCGTGCCGCCGACGATCGAGTCGGTGTACCACGACGACACCCCGCTGGATCCTTCGAAGCCGGCGTCGGCGGACAACCCGAACATGGCCGAGAAGTACCCGATGCGCGACTCCATTCTGTCGGCGCTGAAAACCGCCGCGGTACGGCCGCTCACGCCGGTCTACCAGAACCTGTCCACGGTGATGTCGAAAATCCTTTCCCCGCCCTCGGCGATCGATCCGCAGACGACCGCGCAGAAACTGCGGGAACAGCTCGATGACGCGCTCCAGTCGAAGGGAGTGATCCCGTGACCGTCCAGGATCCCGCCGCCGCCACCAAGGAAGCGGCGCACCGCAAGGGAAAGCCCGAGCTCTCCGAGGGCAAGAAGGCGGAACGGCGGCTCGGGCTGTGGTTGTGCGCGCCCGCGTTCCTCGTGATGATCGCGGTGACCGGATACCCGATCGTCTATTCGGTCTGGCTTTCGCTGCAGCGTTACGACCTGCGGTTCCCGGCGAAGCACGAGTTCATCGGCTTCGACAACTACGCCGCGGTGCTCACGAATTCCTACTGGTGGACCGCGTTCGGCACCACGATGTTCCTCACCGTCGTGTCGGTGGCGATCGAGTTCGTGCTCGGCATGGGCCTCGCGCTGATCATGCACCGCACGCTCGTCGGCCGCGGACTGGTGCGCACCGTCGCGCTGATCCCGTACGGCATCGTCACCGTGGTGGCCGCGTTCTCGTGGTATTTCGCGTGGACGCCCAAAACCGGCTACCTGGCGAACGCGCTGGGCGAGGGCGTCGCGCCGCTCACCGACCAGTGGCCGTCGCTGTTCATCATCATTCTCGCCGAGGTGTGGAAGACGACGCCGTTCATGGCGCTGCTGCTGATGGCCGGGCTGGCGCTGGTGCCCGACGACCTGCTGAAGGCCGCGGCGATGGACGGCGCGACCGCGTGGCAGCGGTTTACCAAGGTGATGCTGCCGGTGATGAAACCGGCGATTCTCGTCGCGCTGCTGTTCCGCACGCTCGACGCGTTCCGCATTTTCGACAACATTTACGTGCTCACCGGCGGCGCGCAGGACACCGGATCGGTGTCCATGCAGACCTACGACAACCTGGTCAAGGGGCTCAACCTCGGGATCGGCTCCACGATGGCGGTGCTGATCTTCATCACGGTGGCGATCATCGCGTTCCTCTTCATCAAGGTGTTCGGCACCGCCGCGCCCGGCACGGACGACGGGGGGAAGCGCTGATGGCTATCGGAGGTGCGGCCACCACGGGCCGCAAGGTCGGCTGGGGCCTGCTGGACATCCTGGTGCTGGTGTTCGCGATCGTCCCGGTGCTGTGGGTGCTTTCGCTGTCGTTCAAGACGAAAGCGACGCTTACCGACGGCAATTTCATCCCGGTGGAATGGACGCTCAAGAACTACGCGGACATCTTCCAGACCACGGAGTTCCTGCGCGCGCTGGTGAACTCGATCGGCATCGCGGTGATCTCCACGGTCATCGCGGTGGTGCTGGGCACGATGGCCGCGTACGCGATCGCCCGGCTGGATTTCCCCGGGAAACAGGTGCTGGTGGGGCTTTCCCTGCTGATCGCGATGTTCCCGCAGGTATCGCTCGTCACCCCGCTGTTCAACATCGAGCGCGGGCTCGGCCTTTTCGACACCTGGCCAGGGCTGATCCTGCCCTACATCACGTTCGCGCTGCCGCTGTCGATCTACACGCTGTCCGCGTTCTTCCGGGAAATCCCGTGGGAACTGGAAAAGGCGGCGAAAATGGACGGCGCGACGCCGGCACAGGCGTTCCGGAAGGTGATCGCGCCGCTGGCCGCGCCGGGCGTGTTCACCACGGCGATCCTGGTGTTCATCCTCTGCTGGAACGACTTCCTGTTCGCCATCTCGCTGACGTCCACCGAGTCGTCGCGCACGGTGCCGGCGGCGTTGTCGTTCTTCACCGGGTCCTCGCAGTTCGAGGACCCGACCGGCCAGGTGTGTGCGGCCGCGGTCGTCATCACGGTGCCGATCATCCTGTTCGTGTTGTTCTTCCAGCGTCGCATCGTGGCGGGGCTGACGTCCGGTGCGGTGAAGGGCTGACCCATGGCTGAAATCGTTCTCGACAAGGTTTCCAAGCGCTACCCCGACGGTGCGCTCGCGGTGTCCGAAGTGGACATCACGATCGCCGACGGCGAGTTCATCATCCTCGTCGGCCCGTCCGGCTGCGGGAAGTCGACCACGCTCAACATGGTCGCCGGGCTGGAGGACATCTCCTCCGGCGAACTGCGCATCGACGGCAAGCGGGTCAACGAGAAAGCTCCGAAGGACCGGGACATCGCGATGGTGTTCCAGTCGTACGCGCTGTACCCGCACATGAGCGTGCGGGAGAACATGGCGTTCCCGCTGCGGCTGGCCAAAGTGGACGACAAGATCGTCCGGTCCAAAGTGGAGGAAGCGGCGCAGATCCTCGACCTGACCCAGCATCTCGACCGCAAACCGGCCAACCTGTCCGGCGGGCAGCGGCAGCGGGTGGCGATGGGCAGGGCGATCGTCCGCAACCCCAAGGCGTTCCTGATGGACGAGCCGCTGTCCAACCTGGACGCCAAACTGCGCGGCCAGATGCGGACGTCGGTGTCGAAGATCCAGAAGCAGCTCGGCACGACCACGCTGTACGTCACGCACGACCAGACCGAGGCGATGACCCTCGGCGACCGCGTCGTGGTGCTGCGGGCCGGGTACGTGCAGCAGATCGGTTCGCCGCAGTTCCTTTACGACAACCCGGCGAACCTGTTCGTGGCCGGGTTCATCGGCTCCCCGTCGATGAACTTCGTTCCCGCGACGCTGGAAAACGGCGAGCTGCGCAGTTCGCTGGGCACGACCCCGCTGACCGACCGGATCCGCCGGATGGCCGAGGCGGCGAACGCCCCGCGCGAGGTGATCATGGGCATCCGCCCGGAGCACTTCGAGGACGCCGCCCTGGTCGAATCGGGCCGGGAGGGCGCGACGTTCACCGCGCACGTGGACGTCCTGGAGTCGATGGGTTCGGAGAAGTTCGCGCACTTCACCGTGGACGGCGAAGCCGCGACCTCGGCCGAACTGGCGGAACTGGCCGCGGACAGCGGTTCGGCCGACGTCCCCGGCGCGGAATCGCTGATCGTGGCCCGCCTGTCGGCCGAATCGGCGGCCGCGGAGAACCAGGACCTGCAGATGTGGTTCGACGCGGACAAGGTGAAGCTCTTCGACCCGTCCGACGGCCGGAACGTCACCTACTCCGACTGAGCCGCCGGTCCGTGAAGGACTCCTTGAGGGAATCAGATTCCGTCAAGGAGCCCTTCACGGGATGCGCGAAAAGATCGTGGCAGCAGCGGTGCGGGCGGCGGGGCAAGCAGCTTCCCCGCCTGCGCCGCTGGTGTCGACCACGCTCACCGTCGCCTGCTCCGCGCGTCCCGGAGTGGCCGGGGAGGGCTGCACCGTCCGGACGCGGCAGAACGCTCCGTCGGCCGCCACCCGCGCGGTCCGGTTGCCGAGCGTTTCCGACGGCCCCGCCGGAGCCTGCCGCACCACCGCGAACTCCAGGCTCACCTTGTCGAGGATGCAGGAATGCCCGGCGAACCCGGCCGTCGCGTCGGCACCCTGCGCCCCGGACGCGCTGAGGATCGCGCAGGAATCCACCCGCCCCCACGACCGGTCCGGCAACTGCGGATGCCGCACCCGGTTGCCGGTCACCGCGTCCAGCACCCCGCCGACCACGTCGTCCGCCGCGGTGCACCGATCCTCCGCACTGCCGCTGTCGTCCTTGTCCGTGATCGAGACAGCAAGCCGAACCCCGTCGGCGAACGTGACGGCCCGCCCGCACGTCCGCGGGGGCACGAACCCGGCCTGTTGCACCGAAACCCCGTCCGGCACCTGACCCGGGTACGCGTAAGCCTGCACATTGGGATCGCGATCAGCGGCGAGCGGCCCGATGGTGACCGTCCGGGGCCGCCCGGCCTGCACGAAGTCCGCCTGGCAAGCGGTGAACGAGGAATCCGGTGTGTCGGCAGTGCTGTTCTTGAGCCGCTTCGGGTCGAGCAGGCTGCAGTAGTCGAGCGTGGCGAAGTCCCCGAGCGCCGAGATCGCGGTCAAGGGCACCGGTGTGGACTGCGTCGGCGCCGTCGTCGGGGCAGATTCCGCGGAACATCCGGCCGCTGCGGCGAGAAGCACCGAACAGCCGACTGCGAGGACTCCGAGTGGGTTACGCACGGGGTGCAGTATCACCGTGAGTGGCGAAAAATCCAGCCCCCGCCGGGAAATCCCACACTTCGCTGCGTCATCACCGCTGGTCGGGCGGTTTCGCCGGAAACGGGAGAGTTCGAACGCTCCGCGGAATGGGCGGCTGGCACACCGCCGGCCAAATGGGATCGAGCACCTCTGACGCACCTCTGCTGTCGATGTCTGCGAGGGGAACCCCGAGGGAATCTGATTCCGTCAGGGTGGCCCTCACGGACGTTAGTGCCCCGACCGCTAGTAACCCGCCGCATACCGCGCTGCCGAGAAACCTCATGGGGGACGGGTTGTGGCGCGGTCGGCAGGAACGTGGCCCGGGCTGTCGTTTCCGGGAAGGGCCGCCGGCCAGTCCCCGACTCCGGTCAAGCCGAGGGCTGACCTGCGAGTTCCCGCCCCGACCCCGACTTCTCCCCACCGCCGCGCCCCAACCCCTTAGGGGTCCAGATCGTCCCCCGGAGCGATGTGCCCGGACGCCGGACGTGGTGACATGGAGATACGAACCCAAACGGGAGGGGAACACGATGACCGCACCTGTCACTCGCCGGTTGAGCCGGCCGCGGGAGGGGCGCATGATCGGCGGCGTCTGCGCCGGGCTCGCCCGTCGCTTCGGGACCACGCCGGGCAAGGTCCGGGTGCTCGCGCTGCTGTCGTGCCTGCTTCCGGGGCCGCAGTTCGTCGCGTACCTGATCCTCTGGGCCATCATCCCCAACGACTGAGCAGACCCTCGAGCTCGATCGGCCCCCTCCCGCCGCCAGACGGGAGGGGGCCCTTCTCATTTCCGCTCGGCGGAAAACCGCTCCCAGGCCGATTGCCGCGTCACCCCGAGCGCCTCGCCGATCCGCGCCCACGCCACTCCGCGCGTCCGCAGCAGGTCCACCTGTTCCTGGATCCGCGCGTCCGTCTGCGCGCTGACCTTCGCCATCCGCGGGATGCTCTCCAGGATCTCCTCGTCCGTCTTCCGCTCCCACAGCGTCACCTCGGGCGTTCCCGGCTCGTGCTTCCCGGCCAGGATCTGTTCGCACAATCCGACGCAGCCGTCGCAGATGTAGACGCCGGAGCCGGCGATCAGCTTGGCCACCTCGTCGGCCGGTTTGAGGCAGAACGAGCAGTACGAAGTCATCGGCAACCTCCTAGTGTCAGGATCATCCTGACACGTCAGGAGTGGCCTGACAAGTCACTGCTGGGCGCGCAGCGTCTCGATGACCTCCTCGTCCCAGCGATGCGTCCGGATCAGCCGGTACCGCTCGCACGCGACCCACAGGTACGCCTCGGCCTCGGTGCGGTCGCCGATCAGATCCGCTTGCCGCAGCATCGCCACCACCGGCGTGAATTCCTCGTCGAACCAGCGTTGCGCGACGGTCGCGCGGTCGGTGAACCGGCCTTCGTCCTGCATGAGCCGAAAACCCCACGCTTCGACGTGCTCGCCGAGTTGCGCGTAGTTCCACGGATCCGTCATCAGCACCGACGCGCGAGCATGGCCGGACAGCGGGACTCGTTCCAGGAACAGCCGCCGGTAGTCCTTCACGATCAGGTCGCCGCGATACCGGATGCCGCTCGGGTCCAGTTTGGTGCGCACGACCGTCACCGAAGCTTCTATTGTGGACAGTCCTTGCGCCAGCGCGACCGAAACCCGGTGGTGGCCGTCGATGATGAAGTGCAGCTCGCCGATCCGGTACACCTCGATCGGCGGGATCGCTTCGCCGCGGCGGGCGGCCAGTGCGAGCCGTTCCCAGCGTTGCCGGACGCGGGCGGACGTCGGGCGGAAGCGGCGGTCGAAATCGCGGCTCCGGTCGACGGTGCCGACGATCGAGTCCAAAGTGATCACTCGCGTCCCGATCCGCGTCTCGCTGACGTAACCGAGCGCCTGCACCACTTCGTGGAACGGCAGCATGATGTTGACGTCGTCGGGTTCGCGGCGCAGCCACGTGGAAAGCCGCGACAGCACCTGCCTGCGGCGGGCGCGCAGGAAGTCGTTTTCGGCGTCGGCACGCGGGAAACCGGTCGGTCGGGTCATCGCGGGAACTCCATCACCTGATAGCCCACCACATTGCGGATCCGGGTACGGCCTGCCACGCGATCGGGCACCGGTTCGCCGTGCGGGTGGATGTGTCCGTGCAGCAGCCACTGCGGCCGCAGGGTGTCGATCGTTCGGTGCAGACAGGTGAAACCTTGGTGCGGCGGGTCTTCGCGATCGCCGAGATGCCGCGGCGGCGAATGCGTCAGCAGGATGTCGATTCCGTTGCCGTCGCGCCATTTCCGCCAGCGGAACCGGCGCTCCAGCCGCCGGGCCCGGCGCGCCTGCTGCCGCTGCGTCCACTGATTCGGGCCGTCGCGGTAGCGGATCGAACCGCCGAGCCCGGCGATGCGGAGCCCGGCGACGTCGACGATCCGGCCGTCGGCGTTGATCCCGCCTGCCGGGCCCGGCCATTCGGTCGGGAAACCGTCCTTCATGGACAGTCCGCCGTAGCGGGTGAAGCCGCTCAGGTCCGGGTCGTGATTGCCGGGGACGAACACGCACGGCACGTCGAGCATGCCGGCGAGGAACTCGAGATACGCGAACGGCAGATCGCCGGCGGCGACGACGAGGTCGACCCGCAGCGAGCGGACCGCGGAGGTCCACAGCCGCTCGTCGGCCTCGTCGGCCACCACCAGCGCTTTCGGCATGCGCCAAGGTTACGGCGCACGCGGCGTCACTTCATGCCGTGCGCGAACCCGGGGTTGAGCGCGATCATCGCGACGATGCCGACGATCCAGACGAGGCAGAGGGCGAGAGCCCAGAACTTGAGGTTGGACAGCAACCGGGACATGACGAGACAAACCTCCTGCGACCGGGGGAAGAAAAGGGGACCGCGAGGGCGGCTACAGCCAGCCGTTCTTCCGGAATATTCGGTACAGCAGCAGACAGATCGCGAGAATGATCGTGACCACGATCGGATAGCCGAACTGCCAGTGCAGTTCGGGCATGTAGTCGAAGTTCATGCCGTAGATGCCCGCGACCATCGTGGGCACCGTGATGATCGCCGCCCACGCGGTGATCTTGCGCATGTCGGTGTTCTGCTGCAGCGAGATCTTCGCGACCGTCGCGTCGACCAGGGTGCTGAGCAGTTCGTCGAACGCCGCCACGCGTTCGGACACGGTGGCGAGGTGGTCGGCGACGTCGCGGAAATACGAGCGGACCTCGTCGGGCACCAGCCGCGTGTAGCCCTCGGCGAGCCGCGACACCGGCGTGGCGAGCGGGACCACCGCGCGCCGCAGTTCCAGCACTTCCCGCTTCATCAGGTAGATCTGCTCGGCGCTCACCGACGAACGCGGCGCGAACACCTGCGCCTCGATCTCGTCGATGTCCGCCTCGATCCGGCTGGTGACCTCCAGGTAGTGGTCGACCACGTGGTCGGCGATGGCGTGCACGACCCCCGCCGCGCCGAGGGCGAGCCGCTCCGGGTCGTCGTCGAGGTCGCGGCGCAGCCGGGCGAGCCCGGAGTGGTTGCCGTGCCGGACGGTGATCACGAAATCGCGGCCGAGGAACACCATCAGCTCGCCGGTTTCCACGATCTCGTTCGCCGTGGTCGGCGACTGGTGCTCGACGTAACGGACAGTCTTGAGCACCAGGAACAGCGTGTCGTCGTAGCGCTCCAGCTTCGGCCGCTGATGCGCCTCCAGCGCGTCCTCGACCGCCAGTTCGTGCAGGCCGAAGGTGTCCGCGATGCCCTGGATCTGGTCGGAATCGGGCTCGTGCAAGCCGATCCAGACGAAACCCGCGTGGCGCTTGCGCACCTCGCGGATCGCCTCGGCGTGCGTCCAGCGCCCGGGCAGCCGCTTGCCGTCGACATACACCGCGCAATCGACGACATAGGCCGACAGCGGCACCGGGATCGGCCGGTCGAGATTGGCCTTGGCCCGGTTGTTGCCGCGGCCGCGAAGGCCGCCTAGCGAGGGAATGGCAGGCATGGGTTCTCCTGGGCAGGCGTCGTGAAGCACGAAGACGACGGCCAGGCGGACTGCGGGGGTCCGTCCGGCGGCACCGTGAGTTCCCGGACGCGGGCCTACCAGGAAGGGGAAAGGCCGGCCGGCGAGGCGGGAACACTGGGCAAAGCTGCGCGGCGCAGCCGCACCGTTGAGGGCGGGGGTGGGGCGGCAGCCGGGCTACTAGGGAGCGGACTATCACCACTGCTCATGAGCGGTTCCTCACCTCCTTTCGGCCGGGACACGCCAGGGCGTGCGAAGTGGCAGGGGTCGCGTTGACGCGCGATCACCGATGGTCGAGGGTACTCCTCACCACGGATACGTGTCGCACCTGGTTCGGCAGGTGTTACCCGGACAGGAGGCGCAAGCGTGCAATTCGGCCGGTATTACGAGGAGTTCGAGGTCGGCGCGGTCTACAAGCACTGGCCCGGCAAGACCGTCACCGAATACGACGACCATCTGTTCTGCCTGATCACGATGAACCACCACCCGCTGCACCTGGACGCGCACTACGCGGGCGAGACGACCGATTTCGGCAAGAACGTCGTGGTCGGCAACTACATCTACTCGCTGCTGCTCGGCATGTCGGTGCCCGACGTGTCCGGGAAGGCCATCGCGAACCTCGAGGTCGAATCGCTCAAGCACGTCAAGCCGACGTTCCACGGCGACACGATCTACGGCGAGACCGAGGTGCTCGACAAGACCCCGTCGAAGTCCAAGGACGACCGGGGAGTGGTGTACGTCGAGACGCGAGGGTACAAACAGGACGGCACCATCGTGTGCATTTTCCGGCGCAAAGTGATGGTGCCGAAGCGGTCCTACGGCGACACCCGCGGCGGGGAGCAGCCCGGCCGTCCGACGCCGCACGAGTGATCGATCCGCCGAAGGGGAGCACGGGTGGCCATCGCCCTGGAGAAGATCAAGCAGACGCTGCGCAAGTTCGCCGAGGTGGAGGCGCGCGGGGTTTCGCCGCTGTATGACCACCTCGCCACGCACGCGGCCGAGGACG
Source organism: Amycolatopsis sp. La24 (assembly GCF_029087445.1). NCBI lineage: Bacteria > Bacillati > Actinomycetota > Actinomycetes > Pseudonocardiales > Pseudonocardiaceae > Amycolatopsis > Amycolatopsis sp. La24. Next base: position 21,489 of record NZ_JARACH010000075.1, on the reverse strand, counting down.
ACGACGTCGCCGCGCTGCTGACCGACGCTCGCGGCGGCGAAGCGCGCGGGACGTTGCTGTTCGCCGCCGCGCACCGGCTGGTGCAGGCGGATCCGATCCATCCGCTGTCGCGGTACTACCCGTCGGTCGGCGGTTTCGACGGCGTCGACAGCGAGACGTGGCCGTTGTTCCGCTCGTTCCTGCTGGAACGCGCGGACCAGGCCCGCGAGATCATCTCGACCCGCTACACGCAGACGAACGAGGTGCGCCGCGCCGCGCTGCTGTACCCGGCGGTCACGGCGGCGGCGAAGGAAGCGGGCGGCAAGATCGCGCTGCTCGAGGTCGGCTGCAGCGCGGGGTTGCTGCTGGGGCTCGACCGGTTCGGCTACCGCTACCAGTGCGACGGCGGCGAACAGCTCGCGGCGGGTCCGGCGAAGGCCGCTGTCGGGCTGCACTGCGCGATCGACGTCGCGCCTGGCGCGAAGCTGCCCAAGCTGCCGAAGAAGGTCGCTGTGGCGGCCCGAGCGGGCCTGGACCGGGCACCCGTGGACCTCTCGGACGAGGACGAACTGGCGTGGCTGGAGGCATGCGTCTGGGCCGACCAGGTCGATCGGATCCGGTTGCTGCGCACGGCTGCCGCGGAACAGCGGAAGCACGCGCCGGAGCTGATCGCCGGGGATGCGGTGGACGATCTGGCCTCGGCGGCGTCGCGCTTGCCCGAGGAACTGCCGCTGGTGGTGCTGACGAGTCACGCGCTGGCGTATCTCGGGGACCGGCGGGCGGACTTCGTGGCCGAGCTGGCGCGGCTGTCCTCGTCCCGGCCGGTGTGGTGGGTGAGCCAGGAGTTCTACCGGGCCGGGCTGGAGACCGTCTTGCCCGGCCGGGACGACCTGTCCTCGGACGACGCGGCCGCCGGCGAGCCCGCGATGGCGGTGCTGGGGCTGACGAGCTGGGTCGGCGGGGAACCCGAGGCCCGCGCGCTGGCCAGGACGGCGCCGCACGGGCAGCGGATGACCTGGCTGCCGTGAGCTGATTCGTGCGCGGCGACCGCGGCTGGAACCGTGATCGCCGCGCACGACGTCGCTCGGTGGCGCTCGGCATCGCTCGGGCGCCGTGAGTAACGTGTGTCACATTCACCCCATCAGTCACACTGTCCCGTGCGCGCCCGCGCCGCAGGACTGATGCATGTCCCGCGATATCGAATACGCGTTCCGCGCATTTTCCGTGCTCATCGCGGATGCTTGAACGATGGGGAAACTTTCCGACAACTCCGCAATGCGTTCGCAATCGCGGACGCCGCCGGAGGCAATACGGAAATAACCGCTCCGGATTACGCGGCGGGCCACTCATTCCAGTCACGCAGCGTTATGAGCAACTGGTCCACCAGGTGGCCCGCTTCGTCCAGATTGACCAGTTCGGCCGAGTTGACCCACCGCGCGTCGGTGGCGTCGTCGCCCGCGGTGAGGATTCCGCCGGTCCACGTGCATTCGTAGTCGTGGATGTCGTAGTTGCCGCGGACGACCGAGCCGGCCAGTGTGTGCGGTCTCACGTCGAGCCCGGTCTCCTCGCGGAGCTCCCGGACCACGGCTTCGTGGTCCGTTTCGCCCGGTTTCACCCGGCCGCCGGGCAGCGACCACTGGCCTTTGCCCGGATCGTTCGCGCGCCGGATGAGCAGGAGTCTGCCCTGGTCGTCGAACACAATTCCGCCCACGCAGCGCTCGAGGCCGTCCATGCCACGAAGGTAGCCGAACCCGGCCGCGCCCCCTAGCGTTCGGGAACCTGTACACGGAGAGTAGCCGTACGGTACACTTCGAGCGCCTGGCTGACCCATGCGCGGGACTTTCCTCCCGCGTGAGTGGTCAGTGCGGTACAACGTAGAAAGTCAGTTTTCCGGGTGTCATGGAAGAGACGGGATTGATCGCTGTGAACGCGAAGAAGCTTGCGGGACTCGTGGGTATCGCGTTGGTGCTGTTCTTCGTGATCGCTCAGCCGGGCCATGCTGCTGGTCTTGTCAGCAACATCGTGGACTTCCTCCGCAGCTCGGCCGAATCGGTGATCACGTTCGTCAGCAACATCTTCCACTGACGACAGGGGATACCCTCGAACCATGTTCGCGCCACGCGACCCTGACGAGTACCTTCTCGACACCGAGCGGCGGGTCATCCGGATCCGCCGCCACTGGGCGGTGCTCCTCTGGGACACGTTCGAGGCAGCCGCGCTGCTGATCGTGTGCGTGCTGGTGTCGTATCTGCTGCCGCCCTCGCTGTGGGTGGTGCAGAACATCCTCTGGTACGTCGCGCTGGCGGTGGTGCTGCGGTTCGCCTACGTGATCATCGAGTGGTGGGTCGAACGGCTGGTCGTCACCGACAAACGGTTCGTGATGACCACCGGCGTCTTCACCACCAAGGTGCTGATGATGCCGATCAGCAAGGTCACCGACCTCACCTACCAGCGTTCGGCCTGGGGCCGGATGCTGGGCTACGGCACGATGGTCGTCGAATCGGCGGGCCAGATCCAGGCGCTGAACCGGATCGACTACCTGCCGCGGCCCGAGGAGTTCTACGACACGATCTCCGAGCTCGTGTTCGGCGACAAGCAGAAGCAGGCCGAACGGTTCTCGATGATCAAGGCGCAGCGCGCGGCGCGGGGCAAGAAGCCGGTCGGCTGACCTCCGGGCGCGTCGGCCCTGGTCCCGGTGCCGAGGTGACGCAGCGCATCGTCGAGAATGGGTCCGATGCGCATCGACCTGCACGCCCACTCCACGGCCTCCGACGGTACCGACAGCCCTGCCGAGCTCGTCGGCGCTGCCGCGCGTGCCGGTCTCGACGTCGTCGCGATCACCGACCACGACACCACCGCGGGCTGGGAACCGGCCGCCGAGGCCCTGCCCGCCGGCCTGACGCTGGTGCCGGGCGCGGAACTGTCGACGGTCTCGATCGACCCGGACACCGGCTACGAAATCAGCGTGCACCTGCTCGCGTACCTCTTCGACCCGGCCGCGCCCGCGATCGTCGCGGAACAGACGCGGCTGCGGATCGAGCGGCGCACCCGGTTGCGGCGGATGGCCGAGCGGATGGCCGCCGACGGCCTCCCGGTCGACGCCGACGAGATCCTGGGTCTGCTGCCGGCGGACTCGCCCGCGGGGCGGCCGCACCTCGCGCAGGCGCTCGTCCGCGCGGGGCTGGTCAGCTCCGTCGACGAGGCGTTCAGCGACTATCTGCACAGCCGTCGCGGCTATTACGTCGCGCGCCGCGACACCCCGGTCGAGGACGCGATCGACATGGTGACCGCGGCAGGCGGGGTTACCGTGATCGCGCACCCCTTCGCCTTCAGCCGCGGCGCGACGATCAGCGAGGACACCCTGCGTGACCTGGCGGCGCGCGGGCTGACCGGCGTCGAGGTCAACCATCCCAACCACGATCCGGCCACCCGGGTGCGCACCCGGGAACTGGCCGACGAGCTGGGCCTGGTCCGCACCGGGTCCAGCGATTACCACGGCACGAACAAGACCATCGGGCTCGGCCAGGAGACGACCGAACCGGACCAGCTGGAGGAATTGGTGGGGCGGGCGACCGGCTTCCAAGTGGTGAAAGGCTGAGATGGCCGTCTCGGATTTCTTCGACGCGAAGCTCTTCATGAGCGCGACGATCACCCTCGTCGTGATCATGGACCCGCCGGGCACCGTGCCGGTGTTCCTGAGCCTGGTCGGCCGCAAGCCGATGGCGACGCGGGTGAAAGCGGCCCGGCAGGCGGTGCTGGTGTCGCTGCTGGTCATCTCGCTGTTCGCGGTGGCAGGGCAGGCGATCCTGGCGTATCTGGGCATCGGCATCCCGGCACTGCAGGGCGCGGGCGGCTTGCTGCTGTTGCTGATCGCGCTGCAATTGCTCACCAGCAACGCGGGCAGCAACGAGCCCGAGGCGGCCGAGGACGTCAACGTCGCCCTCGTTCCGCTCGGCACGCCCCTGCTGGCCGGTCCGGGCGCGATCGCGGCGACCATCGTGTTCGTCCGGCAGGCCGACGGGCACCTCGGCGCGTACATCGCGCTGGCGCTCGCGATCGTGACCGTGCATTTCGTGCTGTACACCTGCATGCGGTTCTCGGGCGTGGTCATCCGGCTGATCAAGGAAAGCGGCATCACGCTGCTGGCGAAGATCGCCGGCCTGCTGCTCGCCGCGATCGCCGTCGAGCTGGTCGCGAATTCCGTGCAGGGCTTCATCGCGGGCGGCTAGCCCACGCCGGAAAGTGTCGGTGGTGGTGCGTAGCGTGGGCGTCGATGGAAGGGGGCGGCGTGAAAGAACAGATGGGGTTCGACTTCGGCGTCGAGCAACCGCAGCGGCTCACCAAGGTCTCGCCCGCACGGCTGAGCACCTTTGACGATTGCCCGCGCCGGTACCGGCTGGCTTATCTCGACCGGCCGACACCGCAGCGCACCGGGCCGTGGGCGCACAGCACGCTGGGCGCGGTGGTGCACAACGCGTTGCGGGCGCTTTTCGACCTGCCGGTGGCGAAACGGACGCCGCAGCGCGGGATCGCGCTGGTGGCCGAGCACTGGAAAGACGCCGGTTTCGCCGACGACGACCAGGCCGCGCGCTATCGTGCGCGCGCGAAGGGCTGGGTCGCGGAGTACGTGGAGGACAACGACGTCAGCGACGACCCGGTCGGCCTGGAACGCTGGGTGTCCGCCCCGGTCAGCACCACCGGCGGCCGTCCGACGATGATCATCGAAGGCCGAGCCGACCGGATCGACCAGCGCGGCGGCGAACTGGTGATCGTGGACTACAAAACCGGCCGCCGAGCCCCGGACGAACACGAGGCCCGCGCGTCGCAAGCGCTGGCGATGTACGCCGTGGCGGCCACGCGCACGTTGCGCATGCCGTGCACGAAGGTCGAGCTGCACCATTTGCCGTCCGGCACGATCGCCGCGGCGGAACACACGCCGGAAACCTTGAAGCGCCACCTGGAACGCGCCGAGGAGACCGCGGGGGATTTGCGGTTGGCAGCAGATACCCTTGACGCAGGCGGCGACGGAGACACGTTGTTCCCCGCCCGCCCCGACCGCCGCTGCGCATGGTGCGACTTCCGCCCGAGCTGCGTGGCGGGACAGCAGACCGCCCCTGCCGCGCAACCGTGGGATTTGCTTGCGCCGTAGGGGGTTTCCCGAGACGTGGATTGGACCCGAGGATCGTGGCGTCACCGGACATCGAAAAACCGTCCCGCGGCGGGGCTGGTGCTGCGCATGGTCGCGACGCTGGCCGGGGCCGTGGCGTCGCGGGCGACGGGTCGGTTCACGGCGTAGCAAGGAAGGATTCTGCTGCTGTGTCGACGAATCTTGCCGCGGGATCTGGCGGGGTTCGTGACGGTCGTCGTGTCAAGGACGCCAGCTCGCATGCGGTCAGCACGGCGGGGAACGGCCGTGCGGACACGCGCGGTGCCGCGATGTCGCATGGTGGAAGCGATAGCGCGGCATGGGGCAGCGGTGTTGCGGCGGAGGATGCTGCTCTGACTGGTTCTGAGGCGAAGCGGACTGCGATGGCGTCGCGGAGTTCAGTGGCGGAGGGTGCTGCTCTGACTGGTTCTGAGGCGAAGCGCGCTGCGATGGCGTCGCGGAGTTCAGCGGCAGAGGACAGCGCCGGGTTCGAGGTTATCCATGACTCGACCGCCGCCGATGGTCTTGTGCCTGGCGAGGATGCGGTTATCCATGAATCGCCCGCGCGCGACCGCGCGACCGGGGAAGACGAAGCGCCAGTCAAGGCGGCACCCGAGCGCCATGAGTCGTCACGCAAGCCGCGTGGGCGGTGGTGGCGCGGGTTCACCGGGTCGGTCGCCGCGGGGCTGGCGGTCCTGGCCCTCGGCGTGCTCGTGGTCGGCGTGTTGTGCCTCGTCAACGGAGCACCCGGGCCAGGCCCGCTTAAGCTGGTCGGGCATCCCGTCGCCGCGGTGATTGCGCTTGTGCTGCAACGGGTTGCCGACCGTCGCGTCGGGAAAGTGGCGGTCGGGGCGGGCGTCGGGGTGCTGGTCGTCGCGGGAGCGGCGTTCATTCTGTTGTGGTGGTTCTGAGGGAAGTCAGCGCAGGGCGGCGAGGGTCGGGCCGCGTTGTTCCAGCAGCACCGGGCCTAGTGCGGTGAGGCGGACTGGGCCCGCGTAGGCACCGCGGTCGATGCCGACTGTGCGCAGCGTTGCGCCGTTCGTTTCGTTCAGCACGGCCAGGCCGCCGCGGATGGGCACGACCAACTGGGTCGCGAAGGTGATTCCCGGGCCGAGCGTGCCGTCCAAGGTCCAGCGCGGGGACAGGTCGTCTCGGGACAGGGCAACGGTTTTGGAGCCGGTGTACCAGTAGATCCCCGCAGCGGTGCGGGTCGTCGCCTCGGTGCCGCCGACCGGGTCGTTCGCGGTGTCCGCGGCGGGGAGATCCATGGGGTAGGCGGCTTTTTGCGAACCGTCCGCGCCGTACACGACATACAGCTTCTGGTCGGGCAGCAGCACTCCGGTGAGGTCGCCCGACATCGCGATGACCCGGGCTCGTTTGCCGGCCAGCAGGGCGGTGTAGGTGACCTTCGGTTCGTCCTCGTGCTCGGCGGTCGCCTTGTAGACGGTCAGGCGGTCCGTGCGATCGCCGGGGCAGCGTTCGATCACGCCGATTTTGTCGGCACCCGCTGCTACCGTGCCGTAAGTGCAGTTGGGGCGGGGTTGTTTGTTCGCGTTTTGCAGGAAGGGGACTTTGCCGTACTCCATGCTCTTCACGAGATCGTCGCGCCACGTGTCGAGGAGATGTTTGCCGGTCGTCGTGACGTGGCTGCCGTCGTTGATCAGGCGGGTGCCCAGTTCGGCGTCGCCGTTGCGCTGAGCGGTGATGCGGCCGGTGGCGGGGTCGAGCTGCGTGACCTCGCTGCAGCCCATGGACTTGTGGTACACCGCGTTCACTCGGCCCCATGCGGTGTCCACAGTGCACAGTTGCAGATTTTCGCGGGTGTAGTGCCAGCGGATCTGCCCGGTGAGCGGATCACGGCCGGCGACCTCGCTGCCGTCCGCGGTCACGACGGAGTCGGACTGTCCGATCGGGATCGGCGTCGCGGAACTCGGGGCCTGCCACAGCTGTGTCATCGACCCGGGCACGGAGGTCGGCGGCGCGGGGAGGGCATGCGGCGGATCCGCGAGCGCACGGCTGGTGTGCAGATTGTCGCTGTTCACCGAGACGATCGCGGTGACCACCGCGACCACGACCACGATCGCCCCCGCGATCACCCGGTCCCGCCCCCGATTCCACGGCGAGCGACGGGCTTTCCCCGTCGGCGCAACGGAATCCGCGGCGGCGGGCGGGCGGGGGAGGAGGTTTTCGGAACCGTAGGACTCGGCGGAGGTGCTGCTGACCCCGACGGGTTCGTCGGTGACGCGCGCGATCGGGCCGGTTTGTTCCTCGGGAGTGACCGGGGGGATCGCGGCGTGGGCACCGGCGGGGGAAGCCTTTTCGTGCGCAGGCTCGATCGGCTGGCCGGTTTGCGAGCCTGCCGCGGCGGGAGTGTCTCCGGCCGGGCGGGAGGCCGCTGCGGGGGACTGATGAGGCTCGGCGGGAGCTTCGTCGGCGGCGTGCGCGGCGGAGTCTCCGGCCTGCGAGCCCGGAACGGCTGATGCTGCGGGAGTGTTTCCAGCAGCGCTGGAGACTGCAGAGGACCTGCGGGGCTCAGCGGGAGCTTCCTCGGCGGTGTCTCCGGGCTGTGTGCCGGGAGCGGCCGGTGCTGCGGGAGTGTTTCCGGCGGTGCTGGAGGGCCGTTGGGGTTCGGCGGGAGCTTCGTCGGCATCACGCGCGACGAAGTCTCCAGACTGCGAGCCAGCAGCAGTCGATGCGGAAGCGCTTCCAGCAGCACCCGAAGCCGCCCTGGTAGAGCCCGCAAACGGCTCCTCTGCCGCGGCGGAAGCACCGTCGGCAGCGGAAGCGGCCGAGCCCCCGGCCTGCGACCCCGAAGCGTCTCCACCAAAATCAGAGCCCACAACAGCGGAATCCCCAGACAGCGAAACGCCCCGCTCAGCGGAAGGCGCCCCGCCCGCCCCAGCAGGGGCCTCGTCCGAGACGTGCTCCCCGGCCGGATTATCCGGCCGGGGGCGTTCGTCGGGATTCGCGGGAGTGCCCGCTACGTTCGATCCGGGTTCGGGGGGCGTTTCGTCGGTGCCGTTCCCGTGGTCGTTCACGTAACTGACTCCCGGTGTGTCGCTCAGTCTGCCGACGCAGGTGTATCAGATGCGGACGGACGACGGCGACGGCGGCGGCGTGCCGGGCGGTCTCCGGTTTCTCCGGAGTCGGACGTCGTCGCGGGGGTGGCGTTGCCCGCGGAGGTCGCCGGGCCCGTCGCGTCTGCTCCCGAGCGGGTGCGGCGGCGGGTCCGGGGGCGGTCTTCCTGCTGGTCCGAGGCAGCCGACGCGGCGTCGGCGGCTTCGATGGCCGCGGCGGAGCGGGCACCGCCGCGGGTTCGTTTGCGCGGGGCGCGGTTGCGCTTGCGCGGGGCTTCCTCTTCCGCGGCGGGCGACGAAGGACCATTACCACCGCGACGGCCTCGGCGTTTGCCGCCCAGGTCCTCTTCCTTCTCGGCGGACAGGCCGGCTCGCGTGCGCTTCGACAGCGGCAGGCGGCCCTTCGTGCCCTCCGGAATGCCCAGGTCGCTGTACAGGTGCGGCGACGACGAGTACGTCTCCACCGGCTCTGCCAGGTCGAGGTTCAGCGTGTCCGAGATCAGCTTCCAGCGCGGTTCCTCGTCCCAGTCGACGAGCGTGACCGCGACACCGGTGCGGCCCGCGCGGCCGGTGCGGCCGATGCGGTGCACGTAGGTCTTCTCGTCCTCCGGGCACTGGTAGTTGATCACGTGCGTGACGTCGTCGATGTCGATGCCGCGCGCCGCGACGTCCGTGGCGACCAGGACGTCGACCTTGCCCGAGCGGAACGCGCGCAGTGCCTGCTCGCGGGCGCCCTGGCCGAGGTCGCCGTGCACCGCGGCCGCGGCGAAACCGCGTTCCACCAGGTCGTCGGCGATCTTCTGCGCGGTGCGCTTGGTGCGGCTGAAGATCATCGTGAGCCCGCGGCCCTCGGCCTGCAGCGCCCGCGCGATCAGCTCCGTCTTGTCCATCGAGTGCGCCCGGTAGACGAACTGCGAGGTGCGCTCGTGGATCGCGCCCGCGTCGTTCTCCTCGGCCCGGATGTGCGTGGGCTGGTTCAGGAACGTCCGCGCGAGCGTGATGATCGGGCCCGGCATCGTGGCGGAGAACAGCATCGTCTGCCGCTCGTCCGGCACCATCCGGAGGATCCGCTCGATGTCCGGCAGGAAGCCGAGGTCCAGCATCTCGTCGGCCTCGTCCAGGACGAGCCCGCGGATCTTGCCCAGCACCAGGTGCTGCTGCTCGGCGAGGTCGAGAAGCCGTCCCGGCGTGCCGATGACGACGTCGACGCCCTTGCGCAGCGCCTCGATCTGCGGCTCGTACGGCCGCCCGCCGTAGATCGCCAGCGTGCGGATGCCGAGGTGCTTCCCGGCGCCCTTCAGGTCGTTCGCGACCTGGATGCACAGTTCGCGCGTGGGCACCACGACCAGCACCTGCGGGGTGCCGTCGCCGGGCACCTGCACGCGGTGCAGCAGCGGGACGCCGAAGCCCAGCGTCTTGCCCATGCCGGTGCGGGCCTGGCCGATGAGGTCGTCGCCGGCCATGGCGAGCGGCAGGGTGAGCGCCTGGATGGCGAACGTGTGCACGATGCCCGCTTCCGCGAGCGCTTTGACGATTTCCGGCTTCACACCGAAGGACTCGAACGTCGGCGCCTCTTCGGTCACCGGGGCACCGGCCTGCAGCGGGTGCGACGTGTCCAGCGCGGCCGGTCCGTTTTCGCTGTGCTCGAGAGCGACAGCGGCGGTGGCCTGCGCGGTTTCGGTCTGTTCGGTTGTGGACTGTTCTGCGGTCAGGGTGATCGCCTCTCTCGTGACCAGCGCGCACAGGCCGGTTGTCACTCGACACTCGACCGGGGGCCTGACTCACGCCGCGGCCTCGTCTGCGGAGGCCTGTGGCGCCGGAGCCGCCCTCCCGGGAATGCCGCTAGGAGGCGTGCACGCACACTTGCGGCGAACCCCGGCCGCCCTGGTGGCACCGGCCGTTCGCCTGGTTCCCGCCGCTGTCGGGGCCCTCGAAAAAGGGCGGTCCGGCGCGGCGAAGCTCTGTTTATCCGACCCCACTGTACCTGGTCAGGTGTTTTCCGGGGAATACCGGGAGCGGGCGGCGCGGCGTGGGATCGGTCTCTTCGCGGCGCGGGCCTGCGGTTCGGCGATACCCTCGTCGCCGTGACCGACCCCGCCGAAGCCGCGCCCGCAACTTCCCCGCCCGCGATCAGCGAAGGCGTCGTCGACCTGCTCGGCGTGATCGCCTACCTCGAACTGTCCGCGTTCGACCGGATGGCCGAGGACGCCCGCAGCGCGCCGACGCTGGCCGGCCGCGCCGCGCTCGCGTCGATGGCGGCCGCCGAGATCGGGCACCTCGACCTGCTGACGAAGCATCTCGCGGCGAACGGCGTCGCGGTCGAGGACGCGATGGCCCCGTTCGTGTCGCAAGTGGACGCCTGGCACGGCTCCACCCGGCCGAAATCGTGGCTGGAGTCGCTGGTCAAGGCGTATGTCGGGGACGGGCTCGCGGCCGATCTCTACCGCGAGATCGCGAACTGGCTCGATCCGGAGACCAAGGACCTGGTGCTGACCGTGCTCGCCGACACCGGGCACTCCGCGTTCGCCGAACGCGAAGTCGCCGCCGGGATCAAGGCCGATCCGAAGGCCCGCGACAAGCTCGCGCTGTGGGGCCGCCGGCTGCTCGGCGAGGCGCTCACGCAGGCCCAGTACGTGGTGGCCGAGCGCGATGGCCTGGCCGAACTGATCGTCGCCGGGTCCGGCGATCTCGCGGGAATCGGCGCGCTGTTCCGCCGGTTGCAGCAAGGGCACACCAAGCGCATGCAGGCGCTGGGGCTGGGCTGAGCGAGTGGTCGCGAATCACCTGCTGGTCGCGCGCCACCGCGGCGGCCCGCTTCGGTTAGCCTTGCCGGGCGTAGTCACAACGAGTTTCCAGCGGAGGTCCCACGTGGAGGTCAAGATCGGCATCAAGGACACGCCGCGCGAGCTGGTGGTGTCCAGTGGCCAGACTCCCGAAGAGGTGGAGAAGCTGGTCGCCGAGGCGCTGACGGCCGGTGACGGGCTCTTCCGCCTCAACGACGAGAAGGGCCGCAAGTACCTGGTCCCGTCCGACCGCATCGCGTACGTCGAGATCGCCCCGTCCGACGTCCGCAAGGTCGGGTTCGGCGTCGGCGACTGATTCAGCCGTACACGCGAAAGGCCGCTCCGGAGCACAGCTTCCGGAGCGGCCTTTTTCGTGGTCAGGCTGTTGCTTCTTCGACCTCGGCCAGCGTTTTCGGGACCGAGAACGGGGGCGTGGACGTGCCGGTGAGCCGGTAGCGGCCCCACGGGTCCGGATCGGACAGCTCGCCCTCGGCGGTGTGCTCGCCGACCCGCACCTCGCAGGCCTTCTTGCGCCCGCCGACCGCCTCGGCCAGCTTCGGGTTCGCGGCGACGCGGCCGTACCAGTGGTAGTAACCGTCGATCGGCTGGAAATAGCCGCGCAGATCGAGGTCCGCGGCGATCTCCGTGCCGTCGACGACCAGCGTCGCCGAGCCCGTGTAGCCGTCTTCGTCGCTCATCCGGGGTCCTCTCGTCAGCCGGCCTCGTCGCCGGCGGCGGTGTCGTTCTCGGTGCGTCCGAGCTGGACGACCTTGTTCTCCTCGAGCGGCAGGTTCGGGTCGATCACCACGCCTTGCTGGCGGGTGAGCCCGTCGATCGCCGCCCAGATGATCTGGGTGAGGTACTCGACCACCGAATCGCGGCCCATCGAACGCCGGTCCAGCCACCATTCGCCGGTGCTCTGGACCATGCCGACGATCCCGTGCGCCCACGGTTCGGCCGCGCCGGAGTCCATGTTGAACATCCGCATGTAGTCGCCGAGCAGGGCGGTCAGCGCGGTCGCGATGACCTCCTTGTCCTCCGCGACGACGTCCGAATCGGTGGTTTTGCCCGGCAGTCCGCCGTGTGCCAGCAAGCGGTACAGGTTCGGGTGCTCTTCGATGACGCCGAAGAACGCGTCGAGCGCCATCCGGATCCGCGGCACCGGCGCGAGTTCCGCGTTGATCGCCGGGATCAACCGTTCGAAAAGGATCTCCGTGCCGCGCTGGCCGAGTGCGACGTACAGGTCGGCCTTGTCCTCGAAATGCCGGTACAGCACGGGTTTCGTGACGCCCGCTTCCGCGGCGACGTCCTCCATGCCGAGGTCTGGACCGTGCGCGTCGAGCGCGCGCAGGGCCGCTTCGACGAACTCCGCGCGACGGGCGATGCGGTGCTTGCGCCAGCGATCGCGGCGCGCGTCCCCGGTGCTCGTTTCGGTGTCGGCCGCCTGCTTGCCGGACTGCTTGCTGGAGCGCTTGACACGTTCGATCACGGCGGTCATGCTACCAGAGGTAACTGTTACCACGGGTTACATGTTCTAGGCCACAGAGTCCGTGGGGGCAGGCGGGACGCGGCTTCTCGATTCAACGGCGAGTCAGGCGCTGGAAGGGGCTGATGATGACGCGGACGCTCAAGGTGACCGACCGGGAGGCGACGGCACAGCGGTTGCTGAAGTCGGCGGCGAACAAGTTCTACGACCCGGACGTCGACATCGACTGGGACGCGCCGCTGGTCGAGGGCAAGCGGTACATCCTGCCGGAGCGCTCGTCGCTCTACGGCACCCCGCTGTGGGACCGGCTGAGCCCGGAACAGCGGATCGAGCTGGGCAAGCACGAGATGGCCAGCATCGCGACCACTGGGCTGTGGTTCGAGATCCTCCTGATGCAGATGCTGCTCAAGGAGGTCTACGCGCAGGACCCGACGACGGCGCACGCGCAGTTCGCGCTCACCGAGATCGCCGACGAGTGCAGGCACTCCACGATGTTCGCCCGGATGTCCGCGCGGATCGGCTGCCCGACCTACGGTCCGGTGCCGGTGCTGCGGCAGTTCGCGAAGCTGATGCCGACCATCTCCTACGGTCCGGCGCGCTACGGCGCGATCCTGGTCGCCGAGGAGGTGCTCGACCGGCTGCAGCGCGAGCAGATGAACGACGACCAGATCCAGCCGCTGGTCCGGATGGTCAACCGGATCCACGTGCTGGAGGAGGCGCGGCACGTCACCTTCGCCCGCGAGGAAGTCACCCGCGGGATGGCGAAACTCGGCCGCGCGGAGGTCGCCTACCAGCAGTTCAGCATCGCGCTGATCTCGTACTTCGTGACGCGGGCGTTCATCAACCCGAACGTCTACAAGGCGGTCGGGATCCGGCCGCGCGAGGGCGTCGAGACGGCGCTGAACAACCCGCACTGGCGCGCGACGATCGCGTGGGCCGGGGAGAAGATCATGCCGTTCCTGCAGGAGTCCGGTCTGGTCGGGTTGCCAGGGAAACCGTTCTGGCGCAAGTCTTTCCTGTTGCCGGAGGGCAAATGACTACCGTAGAACGGCTGCGCAATCCGGCTCGTGAGCACCGGTTCGTGACCAGTGACGGCTGTGCGCTGCACGTCGAACTGAGCGGTCCGGCCGATGCCGCCGTGACGCTGGTGCTGGTGCACGGCTGGACGCAGGACCACCGCACGTGGGACGGCGTCATGGACCACCTCGGCCCCGGCGTCCGGACGCTGCGCTACGACCTGCGCGGGCACGGCGGTTCCGCGCCCGCGACCAAGGAAACCGGCACGATTCCGCGGCTGGCCGACGATCTGGCCGAGCTGATCGCCGCGCGCGTGCCGTCGGGTCCGCTGGTGCTCGCCGGGCATTCGATGGGCGGCATGACCATGATGGCGCTGGCCGAACGGCATCCGGAACTGGTCCGGGACCGGGTGGTCGGGGCGGCGTTCGTGGCGACGTCCTCGGGGCAGATGGACCGGATCACGTTGGGGCTGCCCGGAATGGCGGGCCAGTTCTCCGCGCGGTTCGAGCGCAGGCTGGCGAAAGCGTTGTCGCACCGCAAGGGCGAGCGGCTGCCGTTGAGCCCGGCGATGGTGCGTTCGGGCGCGCGGTTCCTCGTGTTCGGGGAGCATCCGCGCCGCGCGGACCTGCGGCTGGTCGCGGATCAGCTGTTGTGCGCGCATCCGGCGAGCCTGGGCGCGTTCCAGGACGCGATTTCGACGCACGACCGCCGCGTCGCGCTGGCGACCCTGCGCGGTACGCCGTCCGTGGTGCTGGCGGGGGAGAAGGACCGGCTTTGCCCGCTGCCGCACGCGAAAGTGATCGCGGACGAGCTGCCGGACGCGGAGTTTGTCCGTTTTCCCGGCGCTGGGCACATGTTGCCGCAGGAGCGAGCGGGCGAGGTCGCGAAACGCATCGGGGCGCTGCTGCGGGTTTCGTGACCCTTCGCGTTCGCGCTCATACCTGTCTGTCGGCTGTTCCCGGCCGCTCGGCGCTGTCACGCTGGGTGGCTGGGATGTCGCCGACAGACAGGACGGGTGCATGGGCCAGCCGCTGAGCGCGCACGTCAACCGCAGCCTGATGGCGATTTCCCGGCGGGCGGAGAGCGTGGACCGGCACACGCTGGCCAAGACCTTCGTGGTGGCCGGGTCGTTTTCGGCGATGCTGCATTCGGCTGACCACCAGATCTTTTACGGCCGCCGCGGCACCGGGAAAACGCACGCCTTGCTGTACCTGGCCGATCTGGTCGAGGAAACGCACGATGTCGCGGTGTACCTGGATCTCCGCACGATCGGGTCCACCAGCGGGCTGTATGCGAATCAGCAACTGCCGGTGTCGCTTCGAGGCACTCAGCTGCTGGTCGACACGCTGGAGGCGGTGCACGAACAGCTGCTGACCACGGCGATCGAGACACAGGTGTCCGATCAAGGAGGCTTGCTGCAGGGCCTCGACGAGCTGACCGAGGCGGCGACGACGGTCGAGGTCGTCGGCAATGTCGAGCGGGAGACGACCGTCGGCGGTTCAGCCGAGCAGGCGACCAGCGCCGGGGCTTCGGCGTCCTGGGGACCGGGCGGTCCGCGCGGTCGGGTGACGATGTCGGGCAGCAGCCGGCAATCGGTGACGGCCTCGGATCGCTTGCGGCGCACTGGAACCGAGCATCACCAGGTCATTTTCGGGCCGCTCAGCCGGGCGCTGGCCCGGGTCACGGCCGCGTTGGCGCCGGCCCGGCTGTGGCTGCTGCTGGACGAGTGGAGCTCGATTCCCCTTGAGCTGCAACCGTTGCTGGCGGATCTGCTGCGCCGCAGCGTGCTGCCGACGCGCGGGACGACGGTCAAGATCGCGGCGATCGAACGCCGGTCCCGGTTCCGCGAACCGGGCCGCGACGGCGATTACGTCGGCATCGAGGTCGGCGCGGACGCGGCCTCCGCGGTCAGCTTCGACGACGTGCTCCTGTTCGATCACGGCCGGACCCAGTCGAGACAGTTTTTCGCCGAACTCTTCCTCAATCACGTACGACCGCGGATGCCGATGACCGACGACCCGGCGGAATTCGTGGCCACGGCGTTCAGCCGCACCGCGTTTCCCGAACTCGTGCGCGCGGCCGAGGGCGTGCCCCGCGACGCGATCAACATCGCCGCGTTGGCCGCGCAGCACGCGAATACCGCGACGATCGGGATCCGGCACGTCCGGCAGGCCGCGCAAGATTGGTACCTGCGCGACAAATACGCCGCCATCGCCGGGAACGAACCGGCCTTGACGACGCTTCGCTGGCTGGTGGACGAGGTGGTCGGCCGGCGCCGCTCGCGTACTTTCCTGCTCGAGCACGCCAGCGGCGCACACGACGAGACCATGCGCGATCTGCACGACGCCCGGCTCGTTCACCTGGTGCGGCGCGGGATCGTCAACCGCAAGCGGCCGGGAACGCTCTACGACGGTTTCGCCATCGACTACGGCTGTTACGTCGCCTTGTTGTCAGACAGTGAACGACCGTCGCGGCGAAGCAAAGCCGACGCCTGGCTGACCGATCCGCACGGCGCGCTGCCGGACCATCTCGAACAGCTGCTGGTCGAACTGCCCGGAGCGGCGAGATCGGTGCCCCGCCAGCGAAAACCGCGCGAATGAGCTAGCGGAGCCGTTCGAGCGCGGCGACGGTGGCCGGGACGTCCTCCCAGATCGGCGAGTGCCCGGTCTCGACGGTGACGAGTTCGCTGTCCGGCAGGTGGTCGACGAGGTGCTGGGCGTCCGCGAGCGTGCGGGCGCGGTCGCGGATTCCGTGCAGCACCGTGACCGGGCAGCGGATCGCCGCGAGCCGCGGCGTGAGGTCCAGATCCCGTTGGCTCGTCAGGACTTCCAGCGCGGCTTCGGCCGGGACGCGGGCGGCGTAATCGAGCAGTTGAGCCCGCAGATCCGGCGGCAACGGCGCGGCGAAGGACCGGTCGAGGACGGCTGCGTGCAGGTCGGGACCCCATTCGGTGGCGATCGTGGCGAGGATCCGGTCGACGTCGCCGTGGCCGCGCATGTGCGCGCCGGTGTTCGCGAGCAGCAGCGCGGAAACCAGGTCCGGCCGGGTCGCCGCGACCGTCGCCGCGACGCAGCCGCCCGTGGAGTGCCCGATCAGGGTGACCGGGCCGCCGTGCTGTTCGATCCGGTCGGCGACGCGCGCCGCGATGTCCTCGATCCGCCACGGACCCGGTGCGGTCATCCAGTCGACCGCGTCCAGTCCTCCCGGCAGCGCGGCCGCCAGCGGTGCGTAGATCAGCGGGCTGCACAACGTGCCCGGCACCGCGACCACGCGCACGGGCGTCAGTTGTCCTTGAGCGGGAAACCGCCGCCGATGCCGCGCCACGCGAGGTTCGCGGTGAGCGCCACCGCGTCCTCGCGGCTCATCGACTGGTTGTGCTGCAGCCAGTAGCGCGCGCTGACCTGGCTCATCCCGACCAGGCCGACCGCCAGCAGGCGGGCCTTCTCCTCGTCCAGCCCGGCGTCGGAGGTGATCGTCTCGGTGATGGCCTCGACGCTCGCCGAGGTCGCGCGGTCCACCGCCTCCTGCACGGCGGGCTCGCCGCGGAGGTCGGATTCGAAGACCATGCGGAACGCGCCGGCGTCGTTGTTCACGAAGTCGAAGAACGCCCCGACCGTGGCCGGGACGCGCTGGCGGTTGTCCGTGGTGGAGTTCAGCGCGCCCTGCACGCGGCCGACGAGGTCGTCGACGTGGCTTTCCAGCAGCGCGATGTACAGGTCGAGCTTGCCGGGGAAGTGCTGGTAGAGGACCGGTTTGCTGACCCCGGCCTCCTCGGCGATCTCGTCCATCGCCGCCGCGTGGTAGCCGTGCTCGGCGAAGACGCGCTGCGCGGCCGTCAGCAACTGGGCCCGGCGCTCCGTCCGGGGCAACCGGACGCCTCGTTGCAGTCGCGCCATCTCCGTCATTCTTCCTCCGTCCGCAGCCTTCGCCGGGCGGGTTCACCACCGCGTGAAGTGAATCTGACATTACCCGTGGGTACGCCCGAAATGCCAAGGGTCAGGCATCCTGGACCGGTGACCACCACGACCTCCCGCCCCGCCGCCGCGGCGGCGGTCCGCCCGCCGGTGACCCAGGTGCCATTGTCGACTACGCCCCTTCCGCCGCTCGACGGGGCGCTGCCTGCCTGGCCGGGAACGGTCGAGGACGGCCTCCACATCCGGCACACGCCCGGTCCGGACGGCACGCCCGCGGTGTACGTGCACGGGCTCGGCGGGTCGTCCACGAACTGGACCGACCTCGCCGCGCTGCTCGCCCCGACCGCGGCCGGACAGGCCGTTGACCTGCCCGGATTCGGTTATTCGGAGCCCGCGGAAGGATTCGCCTACAGCCTCGACGACCACGCCGACGTCATCGCGAGCAGGCTGGAACGGCTCGGCGGGCCGGTGCACCTGCTCGGCAACTCGATGGGCGGCGCGATCTCGCTGCTGGTCGCGGCGCGGAGGCCGGAGCTGGTGAGAACTCTCACCCTGATTTCCCCGGCGATGCCGGACCGCCGCCCGGACCCGCGCCGGCTGTCCGATCCGCTGATGGCGCTGGCCTACCTCCCGGTGGTCGGGGCGCGGGTGCGCCGCCGGATGGCCGGGATGACCGCCCGCGAACGCGCCGCGCAGGTCATCAAGCTGTGCTTCCACGATCCGTCCCGCTTCCCGGACGCCCGGCTGGACGAACTGGTCGAGGAGCACGCCGCGCGCGCCGGGTTCCCGTGGGCGCTGGCCGCGATGGAGCGCAGCACGTTCGGCATCTTCCGGCGCTGGACCGCGCTCGGCGCCGCGTCGCTGTGGTCGGTCGCCAAACAGGTTCAGGCCCCGACGCTGGTCGTCTGGGGACTCCACGACCGGGTGATCTCGGTCAAGCGCGCGCTGCGGACCGCGCAGACGATTCCGCACGCCCGGATGCTGGTCCTCCCGCGCACCGGACACGTTGCGCAGATGGAACGTCCGCAGGTGGTGGCCAAGGCCGTGCTGGGTCTGTGGGAGGGCGCGGACAAGGGCTCCTGGTAGCCCGGACGGGGGACCGCGGATCGCCGGGGAGCCCGCCAGTCGCTGCCGGGAACGTCGCCGTCGTGTGGCACCCTGGGTCGGTGGACCGGCTGAAGCAGGACGCGCGAGCGAAGGACCGGCGGGGCCCGACCGCCGGGTCGGCCCGGCGTTCAGCGTCCTCGGGGTCGGCGGGCTCCGGCGATGCGGAGGCCGACTCTCCGCGTGTCGGCCAGTACCGGCCCGCGCGCAAGCCCGCCCAGCGCGTAGGCGACGACCGGTACCGGCCGGGCGGGCGACGCACCAGCGCCGAGCCGCTCGCCGCCTCCTGGAAACCCAAGGACGGCGGCTCCGAGAAGCGCCCGGCGCCGAAGAAGAAGCAGTCGCCGTTCGCGCGGTTCGTGAAGACCTACGGCTGGCGCGTGTACGCGCTGCCGATCCTGGCCGTGATCACCGTGCTGGTCGCGGTCAACACCGCCTCCGGCCCGTCCGACGCCGGGGTCGCGGGCAGCAGCGGCGAGGTCGCGTCCGGCGACACGTCCTCCGGCGCGATCGACAGCGGCGGCGGCATCCCGGAGAACCCCGCGCAGCCGGTGGACCTCAACGTGCCCACCGCGGATCTGCCCGCCGGCGGCCCTTACACGCAGACGGGCAAGGGCACCTGGCACGTCGTGCCGGGGTCCGGCGACGTCGTGGGCAAGGGCGGGAAGCTCTACACCTACACCGTCGAGGTCGAGGACGGCATCGACCCGGCCAGTTACGCGGGCGACGACAGCTTCGGCACCGCGGTGCAGGGCATTCTGTCCGATCCGCGCAGCTGGACCTGGAATGGCGAGCTCCGGCTGCAGCGGGTCGACGCGAGCTATCCGAACCCGACTTTCCGGGTGAGCCTCACCACGCCGGACACCACGCACCGGCCGGACGCGTGCGGGTTCCAGATCAAATTCGAGGCCTCGTGCTACCGGAGCAGCATGGGCCGGGTGCTGATCAACCTGTCGCGCTGGGTGCGCGGCGCGAAGGCCTACGGCCCGGACATGACGGGGTACCGGCAGTACGCCATCAACCACGAGGTCGGGCACGCGCTGGGCAACCATCACGTGGGCTGTCCCGGAGACGGCAAACCGGCCCCGGTGATGATGCAGCAGACGTTCGGCGTCGCGGACGACTACGTCGCGAAGCTCAACGACATCCCCGGCGGCGACAAGGGCAAGGTCGCCGCGGACCACCACGTGTGCAAGCCGAACGGGTGGCCGAACCCGACTCCGCAGGGCCCGTAACAACGTCCCACGATCTGAGAGCAGGGAAGTGTCCCTTGCGGGCGGGCGTTGAACATACTGGGATCGACTACGCGACCCGCGCGAGTATGGAGGACCCGATGTCAGACACGGCACTGCCGCCGCTCGTCGAGCCGGCAGCCGAGCTCACCAAGGAAGAGGTGGCCCGGTACAGCCGTCACCTGATCATCCCGGACGTCGGGGTGGTCGGGCAGAAGCGGTTGAAGAACGCGAAGGTCCTGGTCATCGGTGCGGGCGGCCTCGGAAGCCCGGCGCTGCTGTACCTGGCGGCCGCCGGCGTGGGCACGCTCGGCATCATCGACTTCGACGTTGTCGACGAATCCAACCTGCAGCGCCAGGTGATCCACGGCCAGTCCGACCTCGGCAAGCTCAAGGCCGCGTCGGCGCAGGAATCGATCGCCGAGATCAACCCGCTGGTGAAGGTGCACCTGCACACCGAGCGCCTGGAATCGGCGAACGCGCTGGAGATCTTCAACCAGTACGACCTGATCCTCGACGGCACGGACAACTTCGCCACGCGCTACCTGGTCAACGACGCGGCGGTGCTGGCGGGCAAGCCGTATGTGTGGGGTTCGATCTTCCGGTTCGAAGGCCAGGTGAGCGTCTTCTGGGAGGACGCCCCGAACGGCAAGGGCCTCAACTACCGGGACCTCTACCCCGAGCCGCCGCCCCCCGGCATGGTCCCGTCCTGCTCCGAAGGCGGCGTACTGGGCGTGCTGTGCGCGTCGATCGGCTCGATCATGGTGACCGAGGCGATCAAGCTCATCACCGGCATCGGAGAGCCGCTCCTCGGGCGGTTGATCTCCTATGACGCGCTGGAGATGAAGTACCGTGAGGTCAAGATCCGCAAGGACCCGGAGACCCCGAAGATCACCGAACTGATCGACTACGAAGCCTTCTGCGGCGTCGTGTCGGACGAAGCCGCCTCGGCCGCCTCGGGCAGCACGCTGACCCCCGCGGAACTGAAGGCCAAATTCGACGCGGGCGAGGACTTCGCCCTGATCGACGTCCGCGAACCGCACGAGTACGAGATCGTGAACATCAAGGGCGCCACGCTGATCCCGAAGGACCGCATCCTGTCCGGCGAGGCATTGGCGGAGTTGCCGCAGGACAAGCCCATCGTTCTGCACTGCAAGTCCGGTGCCCGCTCGGCCGAGGCGCTGGCCGCGCTGCACGCAGCAGGCTTCAAGGACGCCACCCACCTAGGCGGCGGAGTCCTGGCCTGGGCACGGCAGATCGACCCGAGCCTGCCGACTTACTGAGCCCTGTTTGGCCGTGAAGGGCTCCTTGAGGGACTTAGATTCCCTGAAGGAGCCCTTCACGGCTTTTTCGCGTACGTGAGGGCCACCCTGAGGAACTCTGATTCCGTGAGGGTTCCCCTCACGACCAGCCGACGGTCCGTGAGGGACCCCTTCACGGACCTGGATTCCCTCAAGGAGCCCTTCACGGCCCGCCCGCTCGCCCCGCGCCCGCTCGGGATGCCGCCCCAATGTGGCATTGGTTGCGTCCCACGCACCGAACGCCACATTGGGTGCGTCACATGCACCCAATGCCACATTGGGGCGCTAGCCCCACACTGCGAGAAACCGCCGCCGGTGCACCCAACTGTCGGTGCACCCAGCCCACCCCCGCACCCCGATACGAAGCTCTCCTGCGGTCTGGGGTGGCTTGTCAAGGCATCTTTCCCGCCTTGACAAGCCACCCCAGACCGTCAGCACAATCAAGCTTCG
>NZ_JARACH010000074.1:0-43302 GCF_029087445.1 Amycolatopsis sp. La24 | reverse complement strand
CTCGTCCTCACCCAGCACGAACAAGCCGTCCGCGACACCGCCCAGCCCACCCCGGCCTGACAACTACCACACCCCGTCAACCCGCCATGACCAGCACAAACCAGGATGAAAAATCCCCATTGGGGCGGTTCTGGGCGAGGGAGACGAGGATGCGAGCCGAGCGCCTGGTCGCGCTTCTCTTCACGCTGCACCGCAAACGCGCGGGCACCGTCGGGGAGCTGGCCGGCGAGCTGGGCGTGACCGAGCGGACACTGCGGCGGGATCTCGCCGCGTTGCGCGAAGCCGGCGTGCCGCTCTGGAGTGAACCAGGGCGCCGTGGCGGCGTCCGGCTCGTCGACGGCTGGCGTTCGCGGCTCGACGGCCTCACCTCGCGGGAGGCCGTCGCGCTGCTGGCCCTCGACGTGCCGGACGCGCTGGCCGGGCTCGGTCTCGGCACCGCGGTGTCCGCGGCGCACGCGAAAGTGTCCGCGAGCATGCCGAAGCAGCTGCAGGAACACGCCCGGACGGTCGCCGGGCGGTTTCATCTCGACGCCTCGGCCTGGTTCACCTCGCCGGACGACACGAGCGCGCTGCCCGCGGTCGCGAAGGCGGTGTGGACGCAGCAGCGGCTCGACGTGCGGTACCGGCGGCGCGACAAGGTCACCCGGCGGACGCTCGATCCGCTGGGGCTCGTGCTCAAAGCCGGGGTTTGGTACCTGGTAGCACGTGTCGACGCCGACCTGCGGACGTATCGCGTCTCCCGGTTCACGGCGGTCGCCGAAACCGGGGAAACCTTTGCCCGGCCGGAGGAATTCTCGCTCGCCGACTGGTGGCGCGCGTCGTCGGCGGAGTTCGAGAAGATGCCGCTGCCGTTGAAGGTGACGGCTCGGCTCGACCGGTCCGCGGCGGGGGCGTTGCGGCGGGTTTTCGGGCCCGAGCACGTGAACGAGGTGCTGGTGTCGCTCGGCCCGAAGGACGCCGACGGGTGGGCCGAGGCCGAGTTCGCCATGGAGGGCAAGGAAGTCGCCGTCGGACAGCTGGTTTCCCTCGGCCCCGGCGTCGAGGTGCTCACCCCGCCGGAGATCCGCGCCGCGGTCGCGGAATTCGGTCAAGCGCTGGCTGAGCGCAACAAGGATCAGCGGTAGCCGCTGGCGTCGGCGGGCTTCCCCGGTTCCTGCACCTCCTCGATGTACCGCCACGCGTCCGGACGGCTGCCGTCCACGTCATCGATCTCGTAGACCTTCGCCAGCTGACCGCTGGAAACGGTCTGTCCGGTCCACCGGTGCCGGTCCGCGTCGGCGGCGAGCGCGACGACCGTGCGGCCGGAGAAGGTCGGCGATTCCGAGATCACGAAGTGCGGCTCACGGACGGTCGCGTCGCGCCAGTTTTCCTCGGTGACCTCGAAAATCTCCAGCATCGCCTCCGAACGCAGCCACCCCGGCGTGAACGCGATCGCGGTGCACTCGTGCTTTTTGAGTTCGGCCGCCTCGCCGACGGCCAGGACGTTGATCGCCGCCTTAGCCAGGTAGTACGGCAGCGACGTGCCCTCGCGGTACTTCTGGTTGTACTCGGCGGTGCCGTCGGTCAGTTCGATCACCAGCCCGCCCGGACGCCGGATGACCAGCGGAAACAGATGGTGGCTGGTGATCAGGTGGGCGTCGAGGGACAGCCGCATCATCCGCAGGCTGGCGTCCAGAGAGTGCTCCCAGACCGGTTTGCCCCATTCCAGGTAACGGTCGCCGCCCCAGATGCCGTCGACCAGGATGT
The DNA here is from genome assembly GCF_029087445.1 of Amycolatopsis sp. La24. Classification (NCBI taxonomy): domain Bacteria; kingdom Bacillati; phylum Actinomycetota; class Actinomycetes; order Pseudonocardiales; family Pseudonocardiaceae; genus Amycolatopsis; species Amycolatopsis sp. La24. The sequence goes on along the minus strand of NZ_JARACH010000074.1, from coordinate 41,556 downwards.
CGAGGCCGCCGTGCTCGGCGTCGATCCGCTTGGCGAGCGCGGCGACCTCGTCGCTCACCAGGTGGTCGACCCGCAGCGCGGTTCCCTTGCCGCCCGCGGCTTCGATCCGCTCCAGAGTGTCCTCAATGGTCTCCGGACGGTCCACTTCGGACCGTCCGGCCCGCGTCGTGCGACCGGTGACGTACACGTGTGCCCCGGCCCGGCCCAGCTCGACCGCGATCGCCCGGCTCGCCCCGCGCGTGCCGCCCGCCACGAGCGCGACCTTGCCCGCCAGTTCCCCGCTCATTCCGTTCGTCCTCTTCTCTCTCGGTGAACCACCAGCGTGCGCGCGAACCCTGACATCCTCTGTCCGGGTTCCGGAAATCTGTGTTCTGGCTGTGCCTTGCTGTGAAGAGCCGGTGATTCGGACTCATCGGCGTCGACGAAGCGGTTAATGGAGATATGGACGCTACGACGGCTGGGCTGGTGGTGCTATTCATCGTCTCGCTGGTGCCGGTGTTGCCCACCGAGGTGACACTGCTCGGCATGGGCGTGGCCGCCGCGCAGCACGGGACCTCGCTGGCTGTCGTGATCGCGGTCGCCAGCTTCGGCTGCCTGCTATCGGACCAGGCGTTGTACGCACTCGGGCGGTTCGGCGGGGCTCGCGTACTGGCCCGATTGAGCCGTCGGCGCAAACTGGCCGCCGGGCTGACCTGGCTCGACGGACGCTTGCAACGGCATCCGCGGCCGGTCCTGGTGGTCGCGCGATGGCTGCCTTCCGGCGGCACGATCGGCGCGCTGCTGGCCGGCTCGTTGCGGTGGCGGTTCACCGAGTTCCTGACGGCGTCCGCGGTCGGCGTGCTGCTGTGGACGTCGTACGTCGCGTTCCTCGGCTACGCCGGCGGGCAACTGGTCGCCGAGCCGGGGCTGAGCCTCGCGTTGTCGCTGACCATCGCGGTGCTGCTGGGCTCGGCGATCACTATCGGGATTCGACGGCACGCAGCGCCGAGTACAACGCCTTGATCAGCGGTTCGTTCTCCGGCGCGGCCGCGGCGGGGAACGGGATCCGGCGGCGGGTGTAGCCGTACGCGACGCCGTTGCGCGGATCGACGAACGCCTGCTGGCCACCCGCGCCGCTGTGTCCGAAGCTGCCCTGGCCCAGCTCGGGGTAGTACTCGCTGGTGGCGTGGAATCCGATGCCGAACGCCTTGTGCTGATGCAACACCACGTCGTCACCGGTGGACTGGATTTGCGCGAACTCGGCAGCGGTTTCCGGCTTCAGCAGCGGCGGTTCGCCGTCCAGCGGACTGATCGCGGCGGCGTACATCCGAGCCAACCCGCGGGCCGAGGCGACGCCGCCGAACGAGGCCGGGCCGAGCCGCCGGACCTCCGGGAGGTTCGGCAGTTCCCAGACCTCCGGGCCGTCCGGATGGTGCCGGTTGAACGCGATCCCGTTCAGGCTGTTGGCGGCGGGCGGGGCGATCTGCCGCTCGGGGGTCAGGATCATCGGCTCCGCACTCGCGAATCGCGGTTCCAGTTCGACGGGGAGGCCGAGGTAGAAGTCCAGTGCGTACGGATCGCGGATCCGTTCGGCGAAGTGTTCCTGGATGGTGCGACCGGTCGCCCGCAGCACGACCTCGCCGCTGAGCGCGCCGATGACCAGCGCGTGGTAGCCGAACGCGGTTCCCGGTCGCCAGAACGGGCGCTGGCGGGCCAGGCGTTCCGCGACGATCCGGTCGTCCGCGAGTTCCGCGCGGGAGAATCCTTCGTCGGCGCCGACCAGTCCGGCTCGGTGCGCCAGGAGTTCCCTGAGCGTGACGTCGGCCGAGAACTCCGGCCAGTAGTGGCGCACCCGCTGGTCAAGGTCCAGCACCCCGTCCTGGACCAGCAGCGCGACGACCAGATGCGCCGCGCCTTTCGTCGCGGAGTAAGCGCCAAGCAGGCAGTCCCCGTCGACGCCGGTCCACAAGTCGACTACCCGCTCGCCGCGGTGATACGCCACCAGCTGGGCAGCTCCGTCCGCGACTGCCGCGAACGTGTCCCGCACCTGTTCGAAACCGGGCCGCACGGTGCCCTCGATGTTTTCCATGCCACGACCGTACTCCTGTTTGTAACCATTGGTCACTAACTCTGTCTCGGTAGAGTCCGCAGCTATGACCCGACCGCGGCCCGGCCGCCCCGCACAGCTCGATCGCGAGCGGATCGTCGACGCGGCGTTGTCCACGGGAAACCTCGACACCTTGACCATGCGCGAACTGGCGACGCGGCTGGGCGTGACGCATGGCGCGCTCTACCGCTGGGTCGCCAACCGGGACGCGCTGTTCGATCTGATCAGCGAGGTGGTGCTGGAGCGGGTACTTCCCGAGGAAGGACCGCCACGCCGGTCTTGGCGGCCGTGGCTCGCCCAGGTCGCGTGGGCGATGCACGACCAGTTCCTCGCGGTGCCCGGTTACGCGACCCGGTTGTCCCGGCCGCACCGGCACAACGCGGATTCGTTCGGCAGGCTGCGCTCGCAGGTGGTCGCCGCGTTCACCAACGCCGGGGTGTCGCCGGAACTGGCCGAGCAGAGCTGGTACATCTTCATCACGTGCACGGTCAGCTGGCTCGCGGTGCGGGAAAACCCGCTCGATCTCGGGCCGGACGCGCCGCGGTTTGAGCTGTTTCTCGACACGTTGCTGCGTGGGCTTCCTGCCCGGGAACCCAGTTAGGTCGTCAACGCGGCGACCTCGGCACGCAACTCATCGATCACAGTCGCGACCGCCGGACGGTTCGCCGCACCGGTACGGCACACCACTTCCACCAACCGCGCCGCCCGGATTCCCGCCAGCGGACGGCCGACCAATCCACTGCCCCGCCGAGTGTCCATTGTGTACCGAGGCATCAACGCGATCCCGTGCCCGGCCGCGACAAGCCGTTCAGTGATGCGGAAATCGTTGATGCGCTGGACGATCTGCGGCCGCACGCCGGTACGCACGGTGAGCGAACGCAGGACGTCGTCGACCGGGAAGCCGTGGTCCACCGAGATCCAGCGTTCGTCGGCGAGATCGGCGAGTTCGACCCGGCGGCGGCGGGCGAGCCGGTGATCGGCGGGCAGTGCGACGTCCAGCGGTTCGCGCAGCAACGGGACGACGTCGAGGCGTTCGGTGTCGAATTCGGGCGCGTGCTCGTCGCGGTGGGCGACGACGACGTCGTAATCGGCGACCAGGCCAGGCACCTGCGGCGGGACCATGTCGACGTCGCGGACGTCGACGTCGAGGTTTTCGTACTGGTCGATGCGGCGCAGCAGACCGGGCAGGAGCATCAGGCCCGCGGACTGAAAGATCGCGATCCGCACCCGTCCGCGCGGGGCGCTGCGGTAGGTGGCCAGTTCCGCTTCAGCCCGGTCCAGCGCGGCCAGCACGTCGTCGGCGCGGGCGACCAGCGCGCGGCCCGCGTCGGTGAGCCGCAGGCCGCGGCCGGCCGGTTCGGTGAGCGCGATGCCGACCTCCGCCTGCAACGCGCGCAACTGCTGGGATATCGCCGACGGCGTGCAGTGCAACGCCCGAGCGGCGGCGGTGACGCTGCCCCGATCAGCGAATTCGCGCAGCGTCCGGAGCCTGCCCAAGTCCATCCGCGCAGTGTATGTGAAGCAGCGCTACACAGTCGGTGCAGTTTTTCTCGCTGGTGCTTCAAGGTTTGCCTAGGCAGAGTGGCGGCATGGCCATCCGGGACCGTCTGCTCGCTGTGTTCGTCGCCGTCTTGTGGGGTCTGAATTTCATTGCGATCCACGCCACACTCGGCCAATTCCCGCCGATGTTCGCGGGCGCGCTGCGGTTTCTGCTGATCGCGATTCCGACGATGGTCCTCGTGCCGCGGCCGCGCGTGAAGCTGCGCTACCTCCTGGGCTACGGGCTCGGGTTCGGCACCGGACAGTTCGCATTCCTGTTCGTCGCGATGCACCTGGGCATGCCGACCGGGCTGGCGTCGCTGGTGCTGCAGGCGTCCGCGCCGTTCACCGTGCTGCTGGGCGCGGTGCTGCTGCGGGAACGCGTCTCCGGACGGCAGCTGGCCGGGATCCTGCTCGCGGTGGCGGGCATGACCGCGATCGCCTGGCAGCAGTCCGCCCACGCCGCGCTGGTGCCGGTGCTGCTGACCCTGCTGGCCGCGCTGAGCTGGGCGATCGGCAACCTGAGCATGCGCCGCGCGGAGCCGGACAACCCGCTGCACCTGACGCTGTGGATGTCAGTGGTGCCGCCGCTGCCGATGCTGGCGCTGTCGAGCATCTTCGAAGGCCCCGGCGCGGCGTGGCACTCGCTGGCGACGCTCGGCACCAAGACCGGCCTGATCGGCATCGCGGGTCTGGCGTACGTCGTCATCTTCGGGACGGTCGTGGGCTCCGGCATCTGGACCACGCTGATGCGCCGCAACCCGGCGGGCGTGGTCGCGCCGTTCTCGCTGCTCGTGCCGGTGGTCGGGTTGACGGCGTCGTTCTTCATCCTCGGCGAGGTGCCGACAGTACTGACCCTAGTCGCCGCGGCGGTGGTGATCGGCGGGGTCTTGCTGGGCTCGCTGCGGAAGAAGCCCGCGGTCACGCCGGAGGAGCTGCTGCCGGTGTAAGGGTCACCGGCTGGGACGCTGCCGCAGCAGTTCGGGCACCCGGTCGTACGCCTTCAGCTCGCCGGCCAGCTCCGGGACCAGATAGCCGAGCACCCGCAGGATCGTCTCGTGGTCCTTCCACAGATGCCGGTGATGAATCGGCTCGTGATGCATGATCCGGTTGCGGAACAGCAGAACGGTGCGCAAATCCGTGTGCAGATCACGCCGTTTGCCGCGGTAGAAGGCGAACGTGCGGTGCAGGTGCGGGACCCACAGCGTCCGGTCGTAGGCACTGCTGAGCGTGGACACCCAGAACCCGAGCGACAGGTTGGCCACGAGGTCATCGGGCGTCTGCGGCCGTCCGCGCACGGTCAGCTTGCGCCGGGCCTCTGCCAGCTTGCCGACGCCGTCGGGGCGCAGCGGGGCTACCCGCCACCAGTCTTCCCGGTCGAACGCCGTCGCCAGCGTGCGGTGCAGGCCGTTCCGCAGCGCGAGCTCCAGGCAATGCAGCGACGGGTAGAACGCCGCGGAAACCTCTACGTTCCACCAGTACAACGCACAAGCCCGAGCGAGATCGCCTTCCGCCTTCGCGAGATACGGCGCGAACCTCGGGGTCGACAAACCTTCCCTGATCCACCCCGGCTCCCCCGGCATCAGCTGCCCCTCCCCGTTTCTTGCCCCTCTCGGGCGGAGGGGATGTGCTAGTATGGCGCAGTACGCCCCGGGTCGCCTCTGCTTTCGCATGCCGCTCGGGGCATCGCTTATTTCCAGGCCGGGGAACAGAAAACCCCCGGCACGTCCGAAGACCTGCCGGGGAATCCCGTCAGCCGGTTCAGGCGACCGCGTCGTTCTTCTCCTCCGACGACGCGGACGAGGCCGATCCCGCCGCGTGGCGGGCCATGCGCTTCTTCAGCACCAGCGTCACCACGACGCCGATCACCAGCGCCGCGCCGAGGCCTGCCCACTGGAAGCCCTTCAGCCACTTGTCGGCGACCACGCCGAGGTAGTAGATGAGCGCCGTCGTCCCGCCCGCCCAGACGATGCCGCCCAGTGCGTTCGCGATCAGGAAGCGCGGGTAGTGCATGTTCAGCGACCCGGCGAGCGGGCCGGCCAGGATGCGCAGCACCGCGACGAACCGGCCGAAGAACACGGCCCACATGCCGCGTTTGTGGAACATCTTTTCGGCGCTCGCGATGTGGTCGGGGCCGAAATGTTTCGGGAATTTCCGGCCGGCCCAGGCGAAGAGCCGTTTGCCGCCCTTCTTGCCGATCAGGTACCCGATGCTGTCGCCGATGATCGCGCCCGCCGACGCCAGCACGCCGATCCACAGCGGGTTCAGCCCGCTGTGCGACGACGCCAGCAGCGCCGCGCTCACCAGCACGATCTCCCCCGGCAGCGGGATGCCCAGGCTTTCGACCATCACCACCAAGCCCACCAACAGGTAGACCGACAGCGGAGGGATCGCCTCCAGCACGTGGTCGATGTTCACTGCCAACCCCCTTGTGATTCGTGCCTGGTCTCCGCAGAGTACCCAGCTGACGAGCGTTCTCGCGTCCGCCTGGAGTCGGGGGTGGGGTCCGTCTTCAGGCAGGGGTTTTTCAGGGTTTTTCCGACATAACACGCAAAGCGCGCGATTCGAAGTACTCGCGTTCCGGCAGGCTCAAGGTGCGCTGGGCGGCCCGGAGATAGCAGTCGCGGGCGCCTTGCGCGTCGCCGGACCGTTCGAGGAGATCGGCGCGGACCACGTCGGCCCGGTAGTGGTCCAGGTGCTCGGACGCGTCCAGTTCGGCCAGCGCGACCGCCGGGCCTTCGACGCGGGCGAGCGCGACCAGGCGGTTGAGGGTGACCATCGGGCCGGGCGCGAGCTGCCGCAGGAGGTCGTACAGCATCAGGATCTGCGGCCAGTCGGTATCGTCGGCGGTCGGGGCTTCGTCGTGCACGGCGGCGATCGCGGCTTGCAGCTGGTACGGGCCGACGGGGGTGTTCGCCAGCGCGTGTTCGATGAGTGCGCTGCCTTCGGCGATCGCGGACGCGTCCCAGAGCGAGCGGTCTTGTTCGGCCAGCGGCACGGGCACGCCGTCCTGGCCGGTGCGGGCGGGACGGCGGGCGTCGGTGAGCAGCAGGAGGGCGAGCAGACCGGCGACCTCGCCGTCAGCAGGCAGCAGGGCGTGCAGTTGCCGGGCGAGCCGGATGGCCTCGGCGGTCAGTTCGACGCGGTTCACCTCGCTGCCGGAGCTGGCGGTGTGGCCCTCGGTGAACACCAGATACAACACTTGCAGGACCGCGGCGACGCGTTCCGGCAGTTCGTCCCGGGGCGGCAGGGCGAAATCCGCACCGCGCAGCTTCTGTTTCGCGCGGCTGATCCGCTGACCGATCGTCGGCTCCGGAACCAGGTACGCGCGCGCGATCTCGGCGGTGGTCAGACCGCCGACGGCACGCAACGTGAGCGCCACCTGCGACGGGCGGGTCAGCGCGGGATGGCAGCAGAGCAACAGCAGGGTGAGCGTGTCGTCTTGCTGCGGCACGAGTTCGAAGGACGGCGGTTCCAGCGCGGCCACCGTCTCCTCGCGGCGGATCCGCGCGGCTTCGTTGCGCCACATCTCGATCCGCCGCCGAGAAGCGGTCGTGATGAGCCAGGCCTTCGGATTGTCCGGGACCCCGTCCTTCGGCCACTGCACGGCGGCGGCGAGCAGGGCCTCCTGCACGGCGTCCTCGCATTTGCCGAAATCGCCGTAGCGGCGCACGAGCGCGGTCAGGACCTGCGGGATGAGGTCGCGCAGGAGGCCGTCGATCACAGCTCGAAGTCCACGTCGCCGATCAGCCCCATCACGGGCCGCACCTCGATCGTCGCGAACGGGGCCTCCGGGATCCGCGCGGCGATCTCCAGCGCACGGGCCTCCGAATCGCATTCCAGCAGGTAGAACCCGGCGAGCTGTTCCTTGATCTCGGCGAACGGGCCGTCGGTGGTGCTCACGCCGTCAGTGCTCACGCGGACCTGCTTCGTCAGCTCCGGCGCGGCCAGCCGCTCGGACACGATCCGCTCGCCGGTGCCCGCCAGCTCCTCGTGGAACCGCTGGTAGGCCCGCAGGCCCTCGGCCTTCTGCTCGTCGCTCATCCCCGCCCAGGCCGCGCGCGACGCCGGGTTGCCGTAGATCAGGACCAGATACTTCATCGGGAGCCTCCTCGAAAAGTTTTTCCACCCCAGATGTCGAAGCCGGACCGGCGGCTTCGACGTCCCGGACGAACACCGAGTCCGGGAAAAGGAGACCACAAAATGTCCGAAAACGAGATCCGCGACCTGCTGGCCGAGCGCACCGCCGCGATGCACGCGAAGGACCCGCAGCGAGTCGTCGCGAGCTACACCGAGAAGGCGGTCAAATTCGACCTCGCCCCGCCGCTGCGCACGACCGGCGCTTCCGCGGAGCACGTCGCGCAGTGGATGAGCACCTTCGACGGGCCGATTTCCTACACGTACCACGACGAGGAGATCACGGTGTCCGGCGATCTGGCGATGGTGGCGGCGCTGACGAAGCTGACCGCGACGCCGCAGGGCCACAACGAATCGTTCACGCTCTGGTTCCGCACCACGTTCGCCTTGCGGCACAACGGAAATGGCTGGCTGATCGCGCACGAGCACAACTCGACGCCGTTCCACATGGACGGTTCGTTCCGCGCTGCCGTCGACCTCCAGCCCTGAAAACGGTTGGGAACCCGGCCGCCGCGCAACGTCGGGGAGAAGCGCGGCGGCCGGGAGTTTCAGGGGACAGGGTCGCGGCGAGGAGGCCCGCAGGTGCAGATCGGGCAAGCGGACACGATTTTGCGGAGCCGGTAGAGGAGCGCGAGGTTCAGAATCCGTTCCTGCTCGTCGCCGACGACGCCGAGCGAGCCGAGGATGCGCGCGACGATCAGCGGGCTAGGCGTGCGCCGCCCTTGCTCCCACTCGGGAATAGCCCCTGGAGATACGCCGATCCGCCGGGCAAGCTCGCGAACGCCCCACTTCTTTGCCTCCCGGGCTTCGCGGAGCGCGCTGCCCACCATCTGCGGCAACAGGTTCGGTTGGCGCTCCGGGTCGTTCGTGCTCACTTGTCGTGTCCTGCTCTTCGGTCCGGTCGGCGATGATCTCGCCAGTGTCGGGATCGGTGACGATCTCGGTGCCGTCGTACTGGATCCAGTGGCCCACGCTCACCACGCCCGTTTCGGACTGCGCGGTCCGCCGCAGAAGCACGTCGGGCAGTCATCGCGCAGGTCGCGGTCTGACCTCAGTTCCTCGGACAGCTCGTCGGCGAACGCCATCCGCTGCGGCAACCGCAAACCGGACGTGCACTTCGGCCAGAACACTTCCGCTCCGGGGGTGAACAGCTTCCGCTCGAACTGATGATTCGAGCCGTCGCACGCCCACCTGTGCACCGAATAGATCACCGTGGCCACCTCGCCGGAGGGCAACTCGCCCGCGATCCGTATCGCTTCCACATCCCACCTCGCCAACTGGTATTGACGTCTTATCCACTAACTGTCGCACGTCGCTCACCACTGGTCAAGACAAGTGGACCAGTGGCAGAATGGGCGCATGGTGGATCGCACGAGCGGAGTTCCCGCGTTTCGGCAGGTGGCGGCTGACCTTCGCGAGAAGATCGCGGCCGGTCAGTACGCACCAGGCGATCAACTGCCGAGCGAACGCGAACTGGTGGACGTCTACAGCGTGTCCCGTCCGACGGTGCGCGACGCAGTGGACGTGCTGCGGCGCGAGGGTCTCGTGATCGCCGAGCATGGGCGCGGCGTGTTCGTGCGGCCACCCGCCAGCATCCAGCGCGTTGCCCGGTCTCGTCTGTCGAAAGAGGCGCGGGCGAAGAACCGCGGCGCGTTTCTCGCTGACGCCGCAGCACGCGGTTTCGCACCGTCGTCGTCAGTCACGGTTCGGTTCGAACGGGCCGACGCACGTGCGGCCGAGCATCTTGCGATCGATGAAGGCGCTGAGGTGACCGTGCGAGACCGGGTGATGCGCGCTGATGGGCTCGTGGTCCAGCTCGCGGTGTCGCGCCTTCCACGAGAACTGACGCGCGACACCGCGATCGAGCAGGTGGACACGGGCAGCGGTGGTACGTACGCCCGGCTGGAGGAAGCGGGGCACGAACTCGGGTCGTTCGTGGAATACGTCGGGGCTCGGATGCCCAACCCCGTCGAGGCATCGCAGCTTCAACTCGCCGACGGCGTCCCGGTCATGACCGTCACGCGCGTGGCCTACGACGCGGACGGGAGGCCGTTGGAGATGAACGACATGGTCCTTGCCGCAGACCGCTACGAGCTGTCGTACGAATGGCCTGCCGATTGACTGTCCACATAGAACTGACCGGGCAAGGCTCCACCCTGAAAGCCCTGAAAAGCCGTGAAGGACTCCTTGAGGGAATCAGATTCCCTCAAGGAGTCCTTCACGGACGGTCAGAGGATCTCGGCGGCCGAACCGACGTCCGGCGGGCCGAGGTCCGGGTTCAGTGCCCCGGCGTCGACCAGTTCCACCTCGACCTTGTGCGGCTGGATCCGCCCGTCGCGGATGTCCTCCGCGTAGTGGCAGGCCACCCGGTGTCCGGCGCCGATCTCGCGCAATTGCGGGCGATCGGTGTCGCACAGGCTTTCCTGCTTCCACGGGCACCGCGTGTGGAAGCGGCAGCCCGACGGCGGGTTGGCGGGCGACGGGAGGTCGCCGGCGAGCAGGATCTGCTCGCGGCTGTCCTCCACCACCGGGTCCGGCACCGGGATCGCCGACAGCAGCGCGCGCGTGTACGGGTGCAGCGGGTTTTGGTACAGCTCCTCCGACGTCGTTTCCTCGACCAGCGCGCCGAGGTACATCACGCCGATCCGGTCGGAGATGTGCCGGACCACCGCGAGGTCGTGCGCGATCACCACGTAGGTGAGACCGAGCTCGTCCTGGAGGTCCTCCAGCAGGTTCACCACCTGCGCCTGCACCGAAACGTCCAGCGCGGACACCGGTTCGTCGGCGACGATCAGGTCCGGCTCCACCGACAGCGCCCGCGCGATGCCGATGCGCTGGCGCTGGCCGCCGGAGAACTCGTGCGGGTACTTCCGCAGCGACGACTCCGGAAGGCCGACCGCGCTCAGCAGTTCGCGCAGCCGTTTCGCGGTCGATTCCTTGTCCTTGTCGAGCCCGTGCGCGCGCATGCCCTCGACGAGGATCGATTCGACCGACTGGCGCGGGTCCAGGCTCGACATCGGGTCCTGGAACACCATCTGCATCCGCCGCCGCGCCTTGCGCAACTGCTCGCCCTTGAGCTGGGCGACGTCGGTGCCGTCGAACACGACCTTGCCGTCGGTCGGTTCGTTGAGCCGCAGGATCGCGCGGCCGAGCGTCGACTTGCCGCAGCCGGATTCGCCGACCAGGCCGTAGGTTTCGCCGCGGCGGATCGACAGGTCGACCCCGTCGACCGCGAACACGTGGCCCACCGTGCGGTCCACGACGATGCCGCGTTTGATCGGGAAGTGCACCTTGAGGCCGGTGACCTCGAGCAGCACCTCGTCGGTGTTCGCCACCGTCATCGGGTTCCTCCTCCTGCCGCCACGGCGGGTTGCACCGGGTTGTGGCAGCGCAGCAAGCCGTTCCGGTCGGGAACCAGCTCCGGCGAATTCTCCAGGCAGGCCTGGATCGCGTTCGGGCAGCGCGGCGCGAAGGCACAGCCGCCGTCCCACGGGATGTTGTCGGCCACCGAACCGCGGATCGGCACCAGCTTCTCGCCGCGGCCCTCGTCGAGCCGCGGGATCGAGGCCAGCAGGCCGTGCGTGTACGGGTGCCGCGGCTGCGCGAACAGCGAATGCCGCTCCTGGCGCTCCACGATCCGGCCGCCGTAAAGCACGTTGACCTCGTCGCAGAGCCCGGCGACGACGCCGAGGTCGTGCGTGATCATCACCAGCGCGGTCCCGGTGTCCTGCACCAGTTCCCGCAGCAGGGCGAGGATCTGCGCCTGGATCGTCACGTCGAGCGCGGTGGTCGGCTCGTCCGCGATGAGCAGCCGGGGACGGCACGCCAGCGCGATCGCGATCAGCGCGCGCTGGCGCATCCCGCCGGAAAGCTGGTGCGGGTACTCGGAAAGCCGCCGCGTCGGGTCGGGAATGCCGACCTTGTCGAGCAATTCCGCCGCTTCGATCCGCGCCTTCTTGCGCGGCATGTCGCGGTGGCGCTCCAGCACCTCGGTGATCTGCAGCCCGATCGGGATGACCGGGTTCAGCGAGGACAGCGGGTCCTGGAACACCATGCCGAGATCGCGGCCGCGCCGGTCGCGCATTTCGCGGTCGGACAGGGTCAGCAGATCGGTGCCCTCGAAGCGCACCGAACCGCTGACGGTGTTGCCGCGCTTGGCGAGCAGCCGCATGATCGCGAGCGAGGTCACCGACTTGCCGCAGCCGGACTCGCCGACCAGCCCGACCGTCTGGCCGGGTTCGACGTCGAAACTCACGCCGTCGACCGCGGTGAACGGACGCTCGCCGCGGCGCTGGAACACGACCTTCAGGTCGCGGACTTCGAGAAGTGCCACGGGGTCACCGCCGGTTCTTCGGGTCGAGGGCTTCGCGGAGGGACTCGCCGAGCAGCGTGAACCCGAGCGCCACGATGATGATCGCGATCGCCGGGTAGTAGGCCAGCTCGGGCCGGATGTCGAGGAAGTGCTGGGAAGCGTTGCCCAGCATCAAACCCCACTCCGCGCGGGTCGGGTCCGGGTCGCCGAGACCGAGGAACGACAGTGCCGCGGCCTCCAGGATCGCGGTCGCCAGGGTCAGCGTCGCCTGCACGATCACCGGGCCGAGCGAGTTCGGCAGCATGTGCCGGAACACGACCGTCGTCCGCTTCACGCCGAGCGACGTCGCCGCGAGCACGTGGTCCGCCTCGCGCTGGGCGAGCATGGAACCGCGCAGCAGCCGGGCGAAAATCGGCACGCCGATGATCGACACCGCGATGATCACCGTCCACTGGCTCGGCTTCGCGAACAGCGCCGCGATCGAAATCGCCAGCAGCAGCGAGGGAAACGCCAGCAGCACGTCGACGATGCGCATGAGGACGGTGTCGACCCAGCCGCCGAACGCGCCCGCGAGCCCGCCGATGAGCGCGCCGAGCAGCACGCCGATCACCGTGGCGAGCACGCCGACCAGCAGCGTCTGCTGTGCGCCGATCAGCAGCCGGGACAGGAAGTCGCGGCCGAAGTCGTCGACGCCGAGCGGGAAACCCGGCTGGGCGCCAGGAATGATGCCGCGCCCGAGGATGACCTTGTCCTGCAGGTACCGGACCTGCGGGTCCTTCGGCGCGAGCAGCGGCGCGAAAATCGCCAGCAGCAGGAACAGCAGGGTGATCACGCCGCCGACGATCGCCACCGGGCTGCGCAGCATCCGGCGCAGTGCCTCGGCGCCGAGGCTGCGCCCGCCCGCCGAAGCCGCGGCGAGCTTGTCGATCGGCTCTTTCTTCTTGTTCAGCAGAGTGTTCACCGCACACGCACCCTCGGGTCGATGAGCCCGTAGGAAATATCCACGAGCATGTTCACGAGCACGTAGACCAGTGCCCCGAGAAGCAGCAGCGCCTGCAGCCGCGGGTAGTCCCGCTTGTCGATCCCTTCGGCGAGAAGGAATCCGAGGCCGCGGAAGTTGAACACTCGCTCGGTCAGCACGGCGCCGCCGAGCAGCGCGCCGGTCTGCAGGCCGATCGTGGTGATCACCGGCAGCAAGGCGTTGCGCAGCACGTGCCGCTGGCGGACCACGGGCTGCGTGAGGCCCTTGGAGTTCGCGGTGCGGATGAAGTCCTCGTTGAACACGTCGAGCACCGAAGCGCGGGTGATCCGGGTGATCACCGCGAGCGGAATCGTGGCGAGCGCGAGCGCGGGAAGAATGAGGTGCTTGATCGCGTCCCACACCGCGTCCCATTCGCCGGTCATCATTCCGTCGAGAATGGCGAAATGCGTGACGACGGTGGCGTCGATGCCCGGCGCCTGCCTGCCCTGCGACGGCAAGCCAAGCGGCGTGGAAAGCAGGTCCTGCATCATGTAGCCGAGGAAGAAGATCGGCACCGCCACGCCGACCAGGGTCAGCACGATGATGACGTTGTCGACGATCTGGCCGCGGAACCGGGCGGCGAGATAGCCGAACGAAATACCGGCCACGACGGCGATGATCATCGCCGTGATGCCCAGCTCGATGGTGGCCGGGAGGAACGTGCCGATCTCCGACATCACCGGCCGGGACGACACGAGCGAAGTGCCGAAATCACCGGTGATCGCGCGGCCGAGGAATTTGAAGTACTGCACGAAAATCGGCTGGTCGAGGCCGAGCACGTGGTTGAGGTTCGCCAGTTTTTCCGGAGTCGCCTTGTCCCCGAGCAGAGCCGACGCGGGCCCGCCGGGAAGTGAGCGCAACCAGGCGAACACCAGGATGGACAGGATGAGGAGCGTCGGGATCGCTTGTAGCAGCCGACGCACGAGAAAACGGAGCACGAGTAGTCCTTTGTGTACAGCCCGGGAACGAGGCCAAGGGCAGGCGCGGTAGCACCTGCCCTTGGCCTGGCTGCTCAGTGGAGCACGTCAGCCGATCGTGACGTTGTCGAAGCGTTCGTCGGTGAGCGGGCTGGCCACCACGCCCTTGATCTTCGGGCCGACCACGATCGCCGGCGTCGGGTAGGCGATCGGGATGGCGGGCAGGTATTCCATGATCTTCTTGTTGGCTTCCTGGTACGCCTTGGTGTGCGCGTCGCCGGCCGGCGCCGCGTCCGCGTCCGCGAGCGCCTTGAAGATGCCCTGGTTGTTCTGGTCGGTCAGGCCGAATTCCGGCTTCGGGCGGCCGAAGAAGGTGCCGACGAAGTTGCCCGCGTCGTTGTAGTCACCGGTCCAGCCGAGCAGGTGGATGTCCTGCTTGCCGTTCTGCTGCACGTCGTCCTTGTACCCGCCGTTCCACGACTCGGCGACCGGCTGCACGTTGATGCCGATGGCCTTCAGGTCCTCGGAGATCGCGGTGTAGGTGTCGGCCGGATTCGGCATGTAGGGCCGGGTGACCTCGGTCGGGTAGTAGAACTTGAGGGTCATGCCCTCGGCGCCGGCTTCCTTCAGGAGCTGCTTGGCGCGCTCCTTGTCGTACGGGTACTTGGTGACGTCGTCGGTGTACCCGTTGATCGCCTTCGGCACGAACTCGGTCGCGACCTCGGAACCCTCGGCCAGCTTGGAGCGCACGAACTGCTCGCGGTTGATGCCGTAGGCCAGCGCCTGGCGGACCTTGGGGTTCTGCAGCTTCGCGCCGTTGGGGCCGGCCTGGTTGATGCCGAGGTAGAGCACGTTGAACGACGGGCGGATCAGCACCTGCTCGCCGTCATTGCGCAGCAGGCCGTAGTCGGCGGGGGCCGGGAAGTCGTAGCCGTTGATGTCGCCGGCCTTGAGCGCCTGCTTGCGGGCGTTCTCGTCCGGGATCACCTTGAACACGAGCTTGTCCAGCTTGGCAGGCTGCGGCATCGTGCTGGTCTCGTTGCGCACCAAGGTGATCTGGCCGTTGCCCTGGTCCCAGCTCTCGAACTTGAACGGGCCGGTGCCGGTCGGGTGCTTGTAGCCGTACTCCGGATACGTGATCGACGTGCCGGAGCCGGTGACCTTGTCCGCGTTGTACTTCTGCAGCGCGGTGGGGCTCTGGATCGCGAACGACGGCAGGGTGAACGCGGCCGGGAAGGCGCCCTTCGCGCGGGTCAGGTTCAGGACCGCGGTGTGGTCGTCCTTCGCCTCGCAGCTCTGGTAGACCGGCTGGCCCTTGGTCGTGCCCTCGTTGTTCTTGAAGCCCTCGAAGACGTCGCCGTAGTAGATCATCTGGCTCTGGGCGGTGGCGCCCTTCATGTTGTACCAGCGATCGAAGTTGAAGCAGACGGCCTTCGCGTCGAACGCGGTGCCGTCGCTGAACTTCACGCCCTGCTTGAGGTCGAAGGTCCAGGTCTTGCCGTCGTTGCTCGGCGTCCACTTCGTCGCGAGCGACGGGGCCAGGTCCGCGGTGCCCGGCTTGTTCTGGATCAGCGTGTCCAGCATCTGCCGGGTGATCCGGAACGTCTCGCCCTCGTCGTTGAAGATCGGGTCGAACATCTTCGGGTTGCCGGTGTTGCCGAAGACCATGGTGCCCCCGGACCCACCGCCTCCGGACTCGTCGCGCTTCGATTCCGCGCACGCGGACAGCGAGACTGCGAGCGCGCCCGCGAGCCCGATCAGAGCTGCCCGGCGTGTTCGGGTCAGCCGCAATTGCTGCATCTGGCACCCCTTGGGAATGTTCGGTGTCTCGAAAGCACCGTCGGCGGTCAGTTCGGGAAGACCAATGCGATCGGTGTGTTCGGTGACACTAGCGGGAACTCGGCCCCCGCTTAAGCACGTGAGGTTACGATCGCGCTACGTAAGGCCCAAATTGAGCGCAACGTGTCGGCAATTGTGTGCACAGCGTAGCGAAAACGGCCGGTTTGGTACGTTGAGTGGCGGTTTGCTCACCCGGTTGGCCTAGCGGTCCGGGTTGTCCGTTCCGGGTGCCGTGGATGTTCCGGAATCTCTCCGGCGGGCCTGGAGAGTTGCCCGCGAAGGCCGCCGAATCGGCCCGAATGCACTCGCGTCCGCCGTGCTCGCGCATTCCGCGCAATAGCCATTTCGCCTGCCGCAAACCGATGTCGAGCCGGGATTCCGGTTGTTCAGACCAGCTGGTCGGCGGCCTCCCGGGTGCCGTCGACGGCGAACCAGCCGCGCTCGAACAACTGCCAGCGGCGCAGTTCGGCCCGCGCTGGCTCGCCGTCCCGGGCGACTGCCCTGGACAACCGTTCAGCCTCGGTGCCGCCCTCGACCCAGCACAGCCACGACAACCGGGACCGCACCGCGCGGCGTCCGCTCGACACGCCTTCCAGCACCAGCACCTCGGGCGCCTCGACGTGCACCAGCTCGCCCGGCCGCGGAGTGCCAGAGGTCCAGTCCATCCGCCGGTACTCGCCGGGCAGGCCCTGTGCCAGCGGCGTCAGCACTCCGTCTTCCAGCTGCGGCCACCACGCGACGGGATCGTCCCAGGTGGCGAAGGCGTCCGTGCTGACCAACGCGGCACGCGAACCGAGAGCCTCGACCGTCTCGGCGGCGATAGTGGACTTCCCGGCTCCGGACGGACCGTCGACGGCGAGCATCCGAACGCCGCCGAGCCGGGGCGGGGCGGCGAGCAGTGCGGAGATCAGGGAACGCGTGCCGGCCTCGCTTCGGGCAGGCCGTCCACGGTGTCCGGCGCGGTCGTGCGCTTCTCCAGTTCGGCGATGCGTGCTTCGAGCTCGCGCTGGGTGTCTTCCAGCTCGCAGCGCAGCAAAGCGGTCTCCTCGACTGAGGTCCGCACCTCTTCCTCCAGGTGCCCGACCTCGGTCGAAAGCTGCAGCGAAACCATCGCGAGGACCACTCCGGACAGGAAGAAGACGAAGTTCGACGGGGTCTCCACGCCCGTCAGGTGCGCCACGAAGTTCGCCACCGCGGGCACCACGGCGAGGATCACGACCCCGATGGCCACCACGAGCCAGATGCCAGCGTACTTCTCGCGCAGTTTGCGCCGCCGCATCATCTCGATGACGACGAACAGCACGAGACACGCGATGACGATGCTCAGCACCCGCCAGCCTGCCATGGAGGGCCTCCTTACACGGCGTCGGAAGAATCGACGGAGGGACGGCGGCGGACCAGGGCGAGCAGCAGCGCCAGCCCCGCGCGGCCCAGGTACACGGCGGATTTCACCGGCGAATGGCTCGGCGTGCCGCCCGCCCGCTCCCGCATCAGGACCGGGGTTTCCGCGATCGCGAGCTTCGCCCGGATCGCCAGCATGAGCGCCTCGACCGTGTCGCCGAGGTATTCGGCCGGGTAGCCGGCGGCGAACAGCCGGATCGCGCGCGGTCCCATCGCCTTGAACCCGGACGTGACGTCGGTGAGCCTGGTCCCGGCCAGCTTGCTGAATACCAGCGACAGCACGGCCATCGCGTACTTGCGCGGACCGACGGCCCGGTACGAGCCCTTGCCCGCGAACCGGGAGCCGATCGCGAGGTCGGCTCCCTCGTCGAGCAGTCGCAGCAGCGCGCCGACCTCGGCCGGATCGTGCTGTCCGTCGGCGTCGACCTGGACCACGGTGTCGTAGCCGCGCGAGACGGCGTAACGGAATCCGGTGCGCATCGCGCCGCCGACGCCGAGGTTCACCGACAGCCGGACCACCCTGGCTCCCGCCTCGCGGGCGAGTTCGGCGGTGCGGTCGAGCGAACCGTCGTCGACGACCAGCACGTCCATGCCGGGCAGCGACCGTTTGATCTGGGCGAGCACCGACGAGACGCTGTCCTGCTCGTTGAAGGCCGGGATCACGATGAGCACGCGGCGGGTGTGCACGAGCGTGCCGGACAAGTCAGCCATGAGCGCTCACTCCCCGTGCGAAGTGCTCAGCGCGGGTGCCACCGCGACGCCGGACTGTCCCGCGATCTCGTAAATCGTCGCGTCGGAATTGCGGAAGACGACGTGGAACATCGGGCCCTCGGCGATCCGGGCGACGCCCGCCGACTGGATCGCGGTAGCGGTGGCCAGCCCCTTGCCCTGGATGACATAGCGCACGCGCAGGTCCGTGAGGTCCCTGCGGACCCGCGGCGACGTGCCGACCTGGTCGACCTGGTCGCTGAGGTACGCGGCCGTCGTGCCCGGACCGGCTCCGTAGAAGTTCCACTCGACCGGCGTCACGCCGGACAGCGCGTACATCCACGCGGAACCGTCGGCCTTGTTGTTCATCACGCGTTCGCCGGGCACCGTGTGCTGCGCGAGCCAGGCATACGCGGCTTCCTCCGCTTTGGACACGGTGGGCCCGTCCTGGTACCTGGCCGCCAGCCGCACCGCGTTGCGACCGACGTAACCGCCCCCGCTCAGCCCGCCGAGCACCACAACCAGCAGCAGCACGGCGACGCCGGTGAGCGCGACCGGCTTGAGCTTCACCCGTGGCTGCATTTTGCGGACCAGCCAGGCGACGAAGGTGTGCGCGAACTCGCCGAAGGCCACCGCTCCGGCGAGCGGCACGAGCGCGGCGATCCGCCAGTGGTCGTTGTAGAAGACGCTCGTGACCGACCGCACGAGGTTCGACTCGAGAGACACGGAAACCATGAACAGGCCGCCGAACACGACGTACGCGCCGACCAGCCACAGCATCCGCCGGTGTCGCACCAGCAGCACGATGCCGATGAACGCGGGCACGCCGACCCACCACTGCGGGAACTCCGACATCGGGGAGAACGTCAGTGTTTCGCCGAGGCCGCCGGCGAGTGTCGCCTCGGTCGGCCAGTGCGCGCTCGTCACGCCGCTCGCGTTGTACAGCGACGGCAGCACGAGCGGCACGCCGAACGCGATCGCCAGTCCGACGGTCGCGATCAGCGTGGGAGCACTGCGCCGCCAATCGATCTTCTCGTAGCGCAGCAGCACCGCGAGCAGGATGAGCAGGAAGTACGCGCCGAGCACGAACACGAGGCTGGTGTGCAGCCCGCACAGTCCGGCAACGCCGACCCCGAGCGCCACCGGGCCCGTCGCGCCGTCCGGCTTCAGCAGGTACCGCGCGAGCACGAGCATCGCCGGGATCAGCGCGACCCCCGCGACGTACGGCCACAGCGGACCGCGCCACAGCGAGTCGTACGGGAACGCGCTGAACCACGTGGTGACCGCGGCGGCCGCGGCGGTACCGAGCGCCGGCATTCCCCACACGCGGCACAGCGCCGCGACGCCGACCGGCACGGTGAAAACCACTGCCAGCGCGGCCAGGTTCAGCGTGGGCATCATGGTCAGCCCGCCCTTGCCGAAGACCAGCGAGAGCAGTGCGTGGTAGGTGTCCGGGTAGAAGTAGTTGGTCTGGTTGGGCAGGTTCGCGATCGTGCCCACGGTGGACGGCCGGGCGTCGCCGTGTTCGGCGATCCAGCGGATCAGGTTGCCGTGGAACGGCGCGTCCCAGCCCTGCTGGACCGTGTTGATCCCGTTGGTGCCGCGCAGAAAAGCGACCGCGCCCACGACGAGGCCCGCGGCGACGCCCGCCGCCATCACGACGTGGTCGCGCAGCGGGAGCTTCGGAAGTTCTTCGACCGTCCAGTCCGGATGACGGCGCGCGCGCAGCCGTCGCGCGGCGAACGCCAGCCCGAAGCCGACGATCGCGAGCACGAGCGTCCAGAGCGCGACCGCGAGCATCGTCCAGCGGATGCCGAGGCCGCCGAGCACCGGGACGCCGAGCGCGACGACTCCGAAAGTGAGCAGCGGCGCGGTGGCGGCGAGCGTCCACCCGCGCAGCCGGACGGCAGCCCCGAAGACGAGCCCGGGCACCCAGAACGCGAGCAGCACCAGAAGAACGTTCATCGATTTCGCGGTCCAACCGTGAGCACCATTTTGCCTTCGCCGCACACCGATGCCGGAGGCTGCGAAGTCACACTACTGCGGCGCTATTCCGCCGTTTCATCGGAGTGGTTCGTTGCCATGATCGACGAATTGACGAGAACGAATGCGAGCACAACCGCGAGGCCGGTCATTGGCGCGGCGGCGAGTGCGATCACGGCACGGAAAACGGTGTCCCCGGGTACCGCCAGCAGCAGCACCGAAGCGGTGGCCGCGACCACCGTCCACGTGATCAACACGCGTCTGGCCTGGGCGCGCGCGACGAGCACCGCGGTGAGCAACTGCATGGGCACCAGCAGCACCGAGGACCAGACGAGCCCGGCGACCGCCCAGCCGTCCACCTGGTAGCCGGCGCCGTAGACGAACCCCACCGCCCACGGGCCGATCAGCAGGCCGACCAGCGCGCCGAGCGCGGCCAGCGCGAGCGAGGCGAACGTGCCGAGCAGCAGCACGCGACGCAGCCGGTGCCGTCCGGCGTCGCTCGTGGAAAGCCGTACGACGAACGGCACCGCGAGCGATTGCACCGGCCCTACCAGCGTCAATGGCAACCGGGCGATGACCAGCGCGGCGAAGACCGCACCGAGCCGGCCGCGGTCGCCGCCCGGTGCGAGCAGGCCGACGAGCGCGGGATATCCGGTGATGACGCTCGCGGTGAGCGCGGCGCCGAGCAGCAGCATCAGCATCCGGC
Source organism: Amycolatopsis sp. La24 (assembly GCF_029087445.1). Classification (NCBI taxonomy): domain Bacteria; kingdom Bacillati; phylum Actinomycetota; class Actinomycetes; order Pseudonocardiales; family Pseudonocardiaceae; genus Amycolatopsis; species Amycolatopsis sp. La24. Next base: position 20,907 of record NZ_JARACH010000074.1, on the reverse strand, counting down.
GGACGGTGACTGGCCAGCCGTCGCCCTCGGCGCGGACGTCGAGCAGCCGCCAGCCTTGGCGGACGAACAGCAGCCAGGCGAACGAACCCGCCGCGACTGCCAGCGCCAACGGGACCAGCCGGTAGGCCGTCGCGAGGACCAGCAGGCCCAGGACCAGCGCGCGAACCGCCGGTTCGGCGACCACCAGCCAGGCGAAATGCTTCACCTGGTGCTGCCCGATCAGCAGGCCGCGAACGCCGAACTGGCAGGCGAACGCGACGCCGCCGGCCAGCACGACGAGGGCGAGTTCCCCGTAGCCGGGGAAAAGCCGGTCGCGGACCGGCGGGACGAGCAGCGCGAGCCCGAACGCGGCGGCCACCGCGGCGGCGGTGGCGACGGCCCGGAGCGCACCCCGGCCGGCGAGCCCGCCAGCGAGCGCGGCCACCGCGGACTGCCGGGAAAGCTCCTGCTCAAGCGGGGAAAGCGCGCTGCCGAGCCCCATCAGCAGACCCCAGAAGGTGACGAACGTGGCGTACTGGTCCGGCGGCAGAAGCCGCGCACAAGCGACGGTGAGGACGTAGCCGAGGACGATCGACGCGAGCAGCGAACCGCCGAGTTTCCCCGCGGTGCGGTGGGTGTCGCGGACGACTCCGCCTGCCGTCTCTTCGGTCACGCTCATCGACGCCGCAGCCATGCGCGTAATGCCAGGTAGAGCCCCCGGAACACCCCCGAGCCGAAGCCGGCCGCGAAGACCGGCAGCAGGGTGCTGACCGCGCGCGCCTCGGCGTTGGTGGCCCCGCACTTCTTCACCACGGCGGCCGCCGCGACGCTTCCGGTCGCCCCGAGCGCGACCGTTGTCTTCGGCATTTTCACCGCAAGTCCGGCACCAATCACGCCTACAGCGAGCGAGCAAAATAACGCGTTTCTCGCTGGACCGGGTGAATTTAGGTAGGAATCCACATAGGTTGTCCCCCGAAAGAATGACTGAGCGTAGAACTTTCTGAAGGAATCACGCCCGTGGTAGATCGCGGAGAACTGCGGGGCCAGAAAAATCCGCGCGCGTTCGGCGATCCAGCGCAGCATCCGGGTGTCGTCGCTGGCGAGCCGGACGTCGTCGAACAGCGACTCGAACGCGGCCGCCGCGCCCTCCAGCAGGTCACGGCGGGCGCAGAAGAACGTGGTGCCCTTGGGGTAGCGGTCGAACTCCTCGATGCCGAACGACGTCAGCTTCGGGTCCGCGAAGTACCGCCGCCAGCCGACGGCGACGAGGCCGGCCATGAATCCGGCGTAGGGATTGTGCTCGGAGGCGACGTGGATGTGGCCGTTCCAGACCGCGCGCTGGGGGTGTTCGACGAGCTGCTCGCGCAGGAAGGCGAGGCTTCCCGCGTCGACGATGACCCGGCTGTCCAGCAGCAGCAGCCAGTCGCCGGAGGCCTTCGCCATCCCGGCGCGGCGGGCCTCGAACCGGCCGCCGTTGGGCTGGGTCAGCACCGTGATGCCGTGTTCCTCGCGCAGCCGGGCCAGCTTCCCGGGCGTGCCGTCGGTGCTCCCGTCGTCCACGACGAGCACCTCGACCGGCCACCGGGCCGCCTCGGCGGAGGCGATCAGCGCGCCCACGCTGCGGTCGATCCAGTCCTGTTCGTTGTGGACCGGGATCACGACGCTGAGCGACGGAAGGAGCGGGTGAGCACTCACGCGGCGAGGCTACCCTGCACTTGACCGGCGGGAATGCGCAGTATCCTTGCCGCCGTCGCTAACCCTCTGTTGATTGGGCTCCCACGGTGATTTCCTTCGTCGCAGGCACCACCGCGGAACTGATCAAGATCGCGCCGGTCTTCCACCGCGTCGCCGAGCGCGGAGCGACCCCGAAGCTCTGGTTCACCGCACAGCACGTGGACGAGGTCGCCGACGTCCTGTCCGATCTGCGGCTGCCCGAACCGGATCTGTGGTTCGTGCCTCGCGCGCGGGCACGCGACCTCGAATCCCCGGCGCAGGTGCCGGGCTGGGCCGCGCAGGTCATGCGCACCGCGTGGAGTCGCCGCGCCGAACTCCGCGCCCAGTTGAGCGAGGACGGCCGCCCGCCGCTCGTGCTGGTGCACGGCGACACGTTCACCACGCCGTACGGAGCGTTGATCGGCAAGAAGATCCTGAAGGCCCGCGTCGGGCACATCGAGGCGGGCACGCGGTCGGGCAGCATCCTGTCGCCGCTGCCGGAGGAACTGAACCGCAAGATCGCCGGGAAGTTCGTGGACATCCACTTCTCGCCGAGCGAGCGCGAGGTGCACAACCTGCGGGGCGCCCGCGGCGTCGTCGTGAACACCGAGGCGAACACGGCGATCGACTCGATGCGTCAGGTCGTCGACCAGCCGCTGGACGTGCCGGGCCTGCCGGAGAAGTTCGGCCTGGCGACGCTGCACCGGTTCGAACTGGTGTCGCGGGCGGACAAGTACCGCGAGGCACTGGAAATCCTGCGCGCGCAGAGCCGCGAGATGCCGGTCCTGTACCTGGCCGGTGCGCCGGAGCGGGAGAAGATCCGCGCGCTGGGCCTGGACGAGCTTTTCGACGACAAGTTCATCGCGCAGCCGAAGATGCGGTACCTGAAGTTCCTGCCGCTGGTCGCGCGAGCCGAGTACGTGGTCACAGACTCCGGTGGGTTGCAGGAGGAATGCGGTTACCTCGGCGTCCCGTGCGCGGTCCACCGGGCCCGCACCGAACGACACGTGGGCATCGGCGAGAACGTCGTCCTGACCGAGATGCGCGGAGACCGGCTGCGGGAATTCCTGTCCACGTACCGAAATCGCCGCGGACAGTCCTGGACGGACAAATACCATCCGTCGGATATCGTGGTGAACTCGTTGGCACAGCTGGGTTATTGCTGACCCTCGAGCAGCTGGATCTCCCGGACGTAGAAATCCTGCGTCAGCTCAGCCATCTTCTCGAAGAACTGAAGCCCGCCGGCGACCAGCCCCGACAACAGGTCCGCTTCCCCGGCCACCGAGGTCCGGCGGAAATCGCTGCCGCTGACGGTGATCCGAACCAGCCCTCGCGACACCCGGTCCAGCGCGAGCTCCAGCGACTGGTCCGGGAAGGGTGACCGCGCGGAGCCGGTTTTCCGGTACTCCGCGACGAGATGCGCGACAGCAGACCACAGTCCTTCGATCTCCGAAGCCAGATTATCGTCGAGAATCACCACCCCGGACACGGTGAGCATGATCGCGCCGGCCAGGTCCTCGCCGTACCGCGTGTGCGGCCGCTCGGTGCAATCCACGAGGTCCACGAACTCCGTCGTCGACCAGAGCCGGGTACGGACGGGATCCACCCAGGTCATCGTGCCTCCCCCAGTGCAAAAAAGGACGCGGCGCCAAGGCCGCGTCCTTCCCTGTCAACAGCTCAGAGCGCGCGCCGCCCGGACAACGCGCGGCCCAAAGTCAGTTCGTCCGCGAACTCGAGGTCCCCGCCCATCGGCAGCCCCGACGCCAGCCGCGTCACCGAGAGGCCCGGGAAATCGCGCAGCATCCGCACCAGGTACGTCGCGGTCGCCTCGCCCTCGGTGTTCGGGTCGGTCGCGATGATGATCTCCCGGACGTCCGCCTCGCCGATGCGCTTCAGCAGTTCCCGCATCCGCAACTGCTCCGGGCCGATGCCCGACAGCGGGTCCAGAGCGCCGCCGAGGACGTGGTAGCGGCCCTTGAACTCGCGGGTCCGCTCGACCGCCAGCACGTCCTTCGGCTCCTCGACCACGCAGATCACCGTGAGGTCGCGGCGTTCGTCGCGGCAGATCCGGCACGTTTCCTGTTCCGAGACGTTGCCGCAGATCTCGCAGAACTGCACGCCTTCCTTGACCTTGCCCAGCACGTCCTGCAGCCGCGCGATGTCCGCGGGGTCGGCGGCCAGCAGGTGGAACGCGATGCGCTGGGCACTCTTCGGACCGACGCCGGGCAACCGCCCCAGTTCGTCGATCAGGTCCTGGACGACACCTTCGTACAAGTGTCAGCCGCCGAAGCCGAGGCTGCCGAGGTCCGGCATGCCGCCGCCGAGGCCGCCCGCCAGCGGGCCCAGCTTCTGCTCGGTGAGCTTCTGCGCGCTCGCCGACGCGTCGCGCACCGCGGCGACCACCAGGTCGGCCAGGGTTTCGACGTCGTCCGGGTCGACCACCTTCGGGTCGATGACGAGGCCCTTCAGCTGGCTGTCGCCGGACACCGTCGCGGTGACCAGACCGCCGCCCGCGGTGCCGGTGACCTCGGTGTTGGCGAGTTCCTCCTGGGCCTCCACCAGCTTCTGCTGCATCTGCTGGGCCTGCTGCATGATCTGCGACAGGTCGAAGCCGCCGCCGCCGGGTTGCACCATGATCGCACTCGGTCCTTCCGCGTTTGGGTGTTCCTCCCCAGCCTAGCCGCGAGTCCGGCGCGTCCGTCCCCGCGGCACGCGTGTGCTGTGGCACCGTGGTCGCGTGCGAGCGAAGACACTCCCGCTGCTGACCGGCCTGCTGCTGCTCACGGCGTGTTCCGGCGGCGGCGGGACGCCTCCGTCTCCGGCCGCCGCGCCGACGTCGTCCCCGGGATCCGCGACGCCGAGCCCGTCGTCTTCCAGCCCGCCACCGGCGCCGTCCTCGTCTTCCAGCCCGCCCTCGACGTCCGCCGTGCCGCCGGTCGGCTCGGGCAAGGTCGTGGTCCTCGATCCCGGACACAACGGCGGCAACGCCTCGCACCCCGGCGAGATCAACCGGAAAGTGCCCGCCGGGCGCGGGCAGACGAAGCCGTGCAACACCACCGGCACCTCGACCAACGCCGGGTACCCGGAGCACGCCTTCACCTTCGCGGTCGCGCAGCAGGTCGGGAATGCGTTGGCGGCCAAGGGAATCAAAGTCGTCTACACGCGACAGAACGACTCCGGCGTCGGCCCGTGCGTCGACGAGCGCGCGCGGATCGGCAACGACGCGAACGCCGACGCGGTGGTCTCGATCCACGCCGACGGCTCCACTTCGCCGACCGCGCACGGCTTCCACGTCGCGTACTCGGCACCGCCGTTGAACGCGGCGCAGGGCGAACCTTCGCTGAAGCTGGCGCGCACGATGCGCGACGGAATCCGCGACGACGGCTTTCCCACCTCCACTTACATCGGCTCGGCGGGCCTCTCCCCACGGAATGATCTGGGCGGGCTGAACCTGTCGACCCGGCCCGCCGTGCTTGTCGAATGCGGCAACATGCGCAACGCCGACGAGGCCGGTCAGATGTCCTCGGCGGCGGGCCGGGCGCACTACGCGCAGGCCATCGCGAAGGCGATCGAGGCGTACCTGGCCGGTGCCTGACGCAGAGAGCCGAAAGGGCTACTGAGCGGACAGAACACCGGACACCGTCTTCTTTCTTGATCGGTCCCGACTTACCGTCGCTGGGGACCTTTCGAGGAGGCGTCGGTGGCAACTTCACTCCGAGGACGACTGGTACGGCTGTTCGCCGTGGCAGCCATGGCGGGCACTCTCGTGTCGACGGGAGTCGCCGAGGCCGCTCCACAGTCGGTGACCGCCGGGCCAGCGCGGTTCGAAGTCCTGTCGCCGACGCTCATCCGCACCGAATACGCGGGTGACGCCAAGTTCGTCGACGCGGGCACGTTCAACGCGATCGGCCGCGGCAGTTTCTCCAAAACCCCTTACACCGCAACGAAACGCGACGGCTGGCTGACCATCCGGACCAGCGCCGTCCAGCTGCGCTACAAGCTCGACTCGGGCGCGTTCTCCGACGACAACCTCACCGTCCAGCTGCGAACCGGCGGCCAGGACGTCACCGCGCGGCCGTGGGCGGGCAAGCTGACGCCGGCCTGCGCTTTCGGCGCCCTCTGCGAGGCCGAACATCTGCAGCTCAACGGGCCAGGCACGGCTACCGACCACCGCGGCTACACCGGCGACGGTTTCGCGGCGGGCTTCATCAATCCCGGCGACAGCCTGGCCTTCCGCGCCACCGCCCCCGGTGATCACCAGCTGGATCTGCGCTACGCCAACGGAACCGGCGGCGACGGACAGCACACCGCCCGCACACTCAGCGTCCTCGTGGACAGTGCGAACGCGCGGACCATCACCCTTCCGGCGACCGCGGACTGGGACACCTGGGCCGTCGCGACCGTGCCGATCACGCTGCCCGCAGGACAGCACCAGGTGACCGTCAAGCGCGGCACCGGCGACTCGGGCAACGTCAACATCGACAGCCTCGCCCTGGTCAACACCGGTGCCGAGTACCCGCAACCCGTGCCGCCCGCGCCGACGCCGTGTGCGTTCGGTGTCCTCTGCGAGGCCGAGCAAGGCGCGCTGTCCGGAGGCGCACACCCGGCCAACGACCACGACGGACACTCCGGCAAGGCCTTCCTCGCTGGCATGGAGCGATCCGGCGCTTCGGACGCGCTGACGATCACCGGCGTCCCCGCCGACGGTGCCTACGACCTGCAGCTGCGCTACGCCGACGCGACCGCCGTTTCCGGCCAAACCCAGCCAACCTCGTTGACGCTCCAAACTGGCGGCACCGCCACCAATCTGACCCTGGCGTCGACCAGCAGCTGGAATTCCTGGCGCACCAAGGCAATCCCGGTTCAGCTCAAGGCTGGCACCAACACCGTCACACTGTCCTGTCCGGACTCGAACTGCCACGTCAACCTCGACACCGTCGCCGTCACCGCCGCGCATTCGGTGTTGCTCGCCCCGCACGCGCCGCTCGGCGGATACCGACGCGGACTCGACGGCGTCGACGGAACCGCGGTCACCGCGCCAGGAATCCTTTACCAGGACGGCTGGTCGCTTCTGGACGACACCGCATCGGCGCTGTACGACCCGCGCACCAAAGTCGTCACCCAGCGACCCAGCAGCGAGAACTACCAGGACGGTTACGTCTTCGCTTACGGCCAGGACTACGGCCAAGCGCTCCAGGAACTGGCGCAGCTGACCGGACCGTCGCTGCTGCTGCCCCACTGGGCTTACGGCGTCTGGTATTCCGAGTACTACGACCGCACCGCCGCTGACTTCGAGCAGACGATCGTGCCGAAATTCCGTGAGCAGCAGGTACCGCTCGACATGCTTGTCGTGGACACCGACTTCAAATCGCCGGACCGGTGGAACGGCTGGGAAATCGACCCGACCCGCTTCCCCGACCCGAAGGCGTTCTTCCAGTGGGCGCACGACCAGGGCCTGCACACGTCGCTGAACATCCACCCGAGCATCCGCGGCGACGACCCGCAGTTCCCGGCCGCGCAGGCGACCGCGAAGGGCAAACTTCAGCCCAGCTGCGGAAAAGATTGCTACGTCTTCGACTTCGGCGACCCCGACCAGCTGCGGGCCTACTTCGACCTGCACCGGCCGATGGAACAGCAGGGCAACGACGTCTGGTGGCTCGATTGGTGTTGCGACGCCTCGAAATCCAGCCTCGCCGGCGTCACCCCGGACGCGTGGATCAACCAGCAGTACGCACAGCACGGCGGCTTCGCGTTCTCCCGCGCGTACGGCTCGCTGCAAGCCGGCGGATACAGCTCGCCGACCGCCGTGCCGACCGGTCCGTGGGCGGACAAGCGCACCACGCTGCACTTCACCGGCGACACCATTTCCGACTGGGCAACGCTGGCCTTCGAGGTCGGCTACACCCCCGGTGAATCCGCGGCGACCGGACTGGCTTCGGTGAGCCACGACATCGGCGGGCACACCGGCGGGTTGCAGCAGCCGGGCACGGAGCCGGGCAGCACCAAGCTGCCGGACGATCTGTACGCGCGCTGGGTGCAGCTCGGCACGTTCCAGCCGATCGATCGGCTGCACTCGAACCACAGCGACCGGCTGCCCTGGCAGTACGGAGCCGCCGCGGACGCGTCAGCGACGAAATTCCTGAACCTGCGCGAAAATCTCGTGCCGTACACCTACTCGCTCGCGCAGCAGGCGACCGCGACCGGAATGCCGATCGTGCGACCGCTGTACCTGCAATATCCGGATCAGCAGGAGGCGTACGCGCAGGCGGGCGGGGAATACCTGTACGGCCCGGACGTCCTCGTGGCTCCGGCGACCAGCCCGGGTGCCACCGCGACCACGAGCGTCTGGTTCCCGCCAGGCAGCGACTGGACGGACTACTTCACCGGCAAGACCTACCCCGGCGGCACCAGCGCGCAGATCACCACGGGCTGGGACACGATGCCGGTGTTCGTGCGCTCGGGCGGAATCATGGTCACCCGCAGCGGAAATGTCGCCGGGGACGCGCACGATCCGCTGACCGCCGCGACCGTCACGGTGGCTGGCGGCCACAACGGCGCGTTCACTCTCCAGGAGGAGCGGTCCTCGACTGCCTTGCGCTACACCGAAAATGCCCACTCGGCAATGCTCGCGATCGGTGCCTCGCAACGCACTTGGACGGTCCGGTTCACCAATGCCGCCAAGCCAGCCGCGGTGTACGTCGACGGTCGGCGCAGCGGAAGCTGGACCTGGGACGCCGCGACCCGGACCGTGACCGTGCAGACGCCGCCGACGTCGCACCCGCTCACGGTCCGGCTGATCCGCTAGTCCAGCGGACGCGCGCCGAGGTGATCCGAGAGCAGCTTCCGTGCGATCTGCTCCGGATCCTCCTCCGCGGGCGGCGGCGGAGGAGGCGGGACCGGGCTGGAGTCCTCGGAGTAGATGTCGTCGTCCTCGTCCGTGGGCTCGGGCGGGAGCGGGATGTCCGGTTCGCTCGTGGTGACGCGCGGACGGCTCGGCGCTTCCGCCGCGGGCTTCGGCGGGGCAGGCGGCGCTGCCGAGGGAGTCTGCGCGGCCGCGGACGGACGCGTGAACGACCGCTCCGGAGCCGGTGCCGTCGGTTGCTGCCGGGGAGCCTGCCGCGCCGGAGCGGCTGCCGGGGCCGCGCCGTGCACGCAGCGGACCTGCCATTCGCCGCCGAGCACCTCGCTCAGCCCGGCCGCGATCTTGCTCGCGTTGCCCTGGTCGCTCAGCCGCCGCGCGAGCGGTTCGGACTTGTGCGTCAGCGTGACCGCCGAACCGTCGACCTCGGCGACCGTCGCCTGCGTGAGCATGGCTTCGAGCGCCCGGCCGCCGGTGAATTTACGCAGCGACGCCAGCAGTTGCGGCCACTTCTCGCGCACCTTGGCCGCGTCGATTCCGCCCGCGGCCGGGGCCTCCTCAGCAGGCGGAGCGGGCGGGGCCTCCGGTGCGGGAGCAGCCGCGGCAGGCGGTTCGACGGGAGCCGGACGGCTGACCTCCGGACGCGCCGGGCGCGCCGGTTCTTCGGCCGCCGGACGCGCCTCCGCCGCCGGACGTTCGGCGGGAGCTTCCTGCGCCGGACGCTGCGAAGGCCGCTGGAACCGAGCCGGTGCCTCCGCCGGAGCAGCGGTAGCCGCCGGAGCGGGTGCGGGACCGGCATTGGGCGCGGAAACAGCAGGGGCCGCGGCGGGAGCAGGCACGCCAGCGGGCCGCCGCTCGAGCCGTTCGATCCGCGCCAGCAAGGCTTTCTCCGCCTCGGTGACCGACGGCAGCAGCATCCGCGCGCAGAGCAGTTCGAGCACGAGCCGCGGCGACGTCGCGCCGCGCATCTCGAGCAGTCCACTGTGGACGATGTCGGCGTAGCGGGACAGCGTGGCCGGGCCGAGCTTCTCCGCCTGCTCGGTCATCCGCTTCAGCTCGTCGTCCGGCGCGGCGACCAGGCCGCGTTCGCCCGCTTCCGGGACGGCGCGCATCAGCAGCAGGTCGCGCAGGCGGTCGAGCAGGTCGGTGGCGAAGCGGCGCGGGTCGTGTCCGGCGTCGGCGAGTTTCTCGACGGTGCCGAACACTTCAGCCGGGTTGTCGTTCGCGAGCCCGTCGATCACCGCGTCGATCAGCGCGGTGTCCGTGACGCCCAGCAGCGCCACCGCCCGCGGGTACGTGACGCCTTCCGGACCGGCCCCGGCGAGCAGCTGGTCGAGCACCGACTGCGTGTCGCGAGCCGAACCGCCGCCGGCGCGGATCACCAGCGGGTACACCGCAGGTTCGACCGTCGCGCCCTCGGCGGCGACGTTGCGTTCCAGCAGCTCCCGCATCGAGCTCGGCGGGATCAGCCGGAACGGGTAGTGGTGCGTGCGCGAGCGGATGGTGGTGAGCACCTTGTCCGGCTCGGTGGTGGCGAAGATGAAGATCAGGTGCTCAGGCGGTTCTTCGACGATCTTCAGCAGGGCGTTGAAGCCCTGCGTGGTGACCATGTGCGCCTCGTCGATGATGAACACGCGATAGCGCGATTCGGCGGGCGCGTAGAACGCCTTGTCCCGCAGTTCGCGGGCGTCGTCCACACCGCCGTGGCTGGCCGCGTCGAGTTCGGTGACGTCGACGCTGCCAGGGCCTTCCGGCGCGAGCGCGCGGCACGAGTTGCACTCGCCGCACGGATCCGGGGTCGGGCCTTTGGCGCAGTTGAGCGAGCGCGCCATGATCCGCGCACTCGACGTCTTGCCGCAGCCGCGCGGCCCGGAGAACAGGTACGCGTGGTTGATGCGCCCGGCGGCGAGCGCCGTGCGCAGCGGTTCGGTCACATGCTCCTGGCCGACGACCTCGGCGAAGGTCGCCGGACGGTACTTCCGGTACAGCGCGAGAGCCACGAGCCCGAGACTACAGTGAGCACGGTGAGCCCCTCCCGTTCCGGTCGCGGCCGTGCGCCGAGCGGCCCGCGGCCGGGCACTTATCCGGTGCGGTTCGGGACCGCCGAGCTGCTGCGCGACGCCGATCGGCCCAACGCGTGGATGCTTTCGGTGGGCGGGGTGGCGCAGTCCTACGTCGATCTGGACGACCCGACGAACCTCGAGTTCGACTACGTGCGCCGGCTCGGCGACCTGGTCGACTTCCTTCCGCCCGGCCCGCTCGACGCGCTGCACGTCGGCGGCGCGGGCTGCTCCCTGCCGCGCTACGTCGCCGCGACGCGACCGGGTTCGCGGCAGCTGGTCTTCGACGCCGACGAGCCGCTGATCGACCTGGTCCGCGAACAGCTCGACCTGCGCAGCGTCCCGAAGCTGCGGGTACGGATCGAGGACGGCCGCACGGGCGTGCGCAGCAGGCACGACGCGACGGCGGACCTGATCGTGCTCGACGCCTTCGAGCGCGCGACGCTGGCAAGCGGCTTGGCGACGGTCGAGTTCGTCACCGAGGTGGCCCGCGTGCTCCGACCGGGCGCCACGATGCTGGCGAACATCTCCGACGGCCCCGGCCTGCCGTTCGCCCGCCGGTTCCTCGCGACGCTGGCGGAGGTGTTTCCGCACGTCGTCCTGCTGGCCGAGCCCAGCGTGCTGCGCGGCCGCCGGTTCGGGAATCTCGTGCTGGCCGCCTCGCGGCTCGACCTGCCGACCGCGGAGCTGACCCGGCGCGCGGCGTCCTCGCCGTATCCGGCGCGGGTGGTGCACGGCGATGAGCTGCGGCAGCTGCGGGGGAAGGCCGCGCCGGTCTTCGACGCGGAGGCGCTGCCTTCGCCGACGCCGCCGGATGACGTACTAGGCCTGTTTTAAGGCATAAAAAAAGCGGGTTCCCCCCGTACCCGCCAGAGCCCGCTTATCCTTGCTGCCTTCCGGCCCTGGGGAAGTTCACAGGGTGGACGCCACGGGGGGTCCCCGCAGACGACTATAGCGGACTCGGTTGCCGCGCCTCCGACCCCCGCACCACGGCGGCCTCGACGAGGTCGAGCACCTCGCGCACGGACGCCGGGTCGCGGGCGTCGAACGGATGCACCGGAATGCCGTCGCGCACGGTCAACGCCCAGCGCACGTCGTGCAGCGGACGCGTGAGCAGGCCGTCGAAGCAGTTCACCCCGACCACGAACGGCAGCCGCAGCCCTTCGACCGCGTCGAGCACCGGGTAGGCGTCCGCGATCCGCCGCGGGTCGACCACCACGAGCGCCGCGTCCGCGCCCCGCACGAGGTCGGGCCAGCGGAACCAGAACCGGGCCTGTCCCGGCGCACCGAACAGGTAGCGGCGCCGCTCGCCCTCGCCGAGCCTGCCGAAGTCGAGCGCCGCGGTGGTGTCGCCGGCGTCGGTGCGCACCGGCGCGATCTCCGAAACGGCGTGCACCGCCGTCGTTTTCCCGGCTCCGGCCGGGCCAAGCACGAGGATCTTCACGGGTCAGGCGAACGTGGTGTTCTTCAACTCCTCGACCAGCGCGGGGGTGAGGACTTCGGACGCGCGGTTGGCGAACATCGCCATCTCGTAGGCGATCGTGCCGAGGCTGGCCTGCTTGTTGGCCAGCACGCCGAGCGAGCAGCCGATGCTGATGGTGCAGACTACGAGGTAGCCGCGTTCCAGTTCGACCACGACCTTGTCCGGATCGCCGAGCGGATGGCTTTCGGACACGCTCTGTGCCAGCGCGAGCATCGCCGAGCAGGTCGCCGCGAGCCGGTCGGCGTCCGCGCGGTCGAGGTCCTGCGACGCGGCGATCAGCAGCCCGTCCGCGGACACCGCGAGCGCGGCGATCGCACCCGCGGTGTGCAGCGCGAAGCGGTTGACCAGCCAGTTGAAGTTCTGCGCGGCGGCGGGAACGGTCATGATCCTCCTTGATCGGCCTGCTGGGCGGTGACTTGCTGTGCTTTGGCGACGCCGTCGGAAAACGAGTCGAAGGTGGCCCGCTCGGCGGCCGGATCGCGCAATTCGCGGCGCGGCAACGGGGTGCGGACGATCTGCGGCAGCTTGAGCCCGGGGGCCAGCTGCGCGCCGGGGACGCGGCGAAAGACGCCGTCGCGGGATTCCGGCTGCACCACGGTGAACTGGTGCGTCGGAGACGGGTCCGCGGTGTCCGGAACGTCCTCTGTGGACTCTTCCGGCTCGTCGGGAAGTTCCAGCGTTCCGGCGCGGGAAGCGAATTCCGGCTCCGCTTCCGGCCATTTCGGAGCCTCGTCCTGCGCCGGCTCGTCGGCTTCCGGCTCCGGCGGGTCGGTGAACCACCGGAATCCGGCCGGAGTCGGCGTGGACAACGCGGCGATCGCGGGCGCGGGCAGCAGCACCGGCCGGGGGTCGGGTACCTGGCCCGGTTCGAAAAGCCCAGGACCGCGCCGGAAATCGACGTCGCGGGTGAACAGCGCCTGCGGCACCGAGATCTTCGCCGTCACGCCACCGTCCGGAGTGGACTCCAGTTCGACCCGCAGCGAATGCCGCTGCGCGAGCCGTCCGACCACGGCCAGTCCGAGCTGCTGCCCGGACGCCTCGTCGACCGGTTCGGCGAGGCGGCGGTTCTCCTGCGCCAACCGGTCCGCGGACAGCCCGACGCCGTGATCGGCGATGCGCACCAGCAGGTCGCCCGACGACTGGAACTCCGTCGAAATCTCCACCAGCGACTCCGGCGGGGAGAACGCGGCGGCGTTTTCCAACAGTTCGGCGAACAGCAGCACCAGGTCGATCCCCAGCGACGGCGCGAGCAGCGCCTCCGCCGGTTCGCCGAGCCGGATCCGGGATTCGTCGTCGATTTCCGCGGCGGCCGAACGCAACGCGGTGGCCAGTTCGATCGGACCGCCGACCCGGGTCTCGTCGCGATTTCCCGTCACCACAAGCAAATCGTCCGCGGTGCGCCGCAGCCGGAGGGCCGCGTGCCCCACGCGGTGCAGCCCGGCGAGCAGCACCGGATCGTCGGCGCCGCGCGTCAATTCCTCGATCGCGGTGCGCTGGCCCGCGACCAGATTCTGCGTGCGCTTGGCCGCTCCGACCAGCAGCTGCACCCCGGCGCGACGCGTGTTCGCCTGCTCGGTCACCGCTTCCACCGCGGTGCCGCGGAGCCGGTTGAACGCCTCGGCCAGCTCGGCCAGTTCGCCGCCGGTGTCCGCCTCGAGCGCGGGCAGCAGCGGTTGCGGCGGGCCCGATCCCGGTTCGGCGGCCTGAACCAATTCAGGCGCAGCGAGGTCGGCGGTCGAGCGGGCTTGCCTGCTCAGCCGCCGCAGCGGCCGGGCAATGGAGCGCGCGGCCAGCACGGACAACGCGGCAACCAGTCCGAAAAGGACAATCGCGGCGCCGCCGACGATGAAGGCCGTCCGGGTCGCGCTGGACGCTTTCGCGGAGGCCGCGCCGGCAATCGCGTCGGCGAGCCGGGTCTCCATCGCGTCGCGCTGATCGGCGAGCTGAGTACCGGCAGTGACCACATCGGACACAAACTGCCGGTCCTGCCGCGGTGCCGCGGCCAGCCGGTCAAGCTGCTGGGCCGTCGCTCCGGCCTCGACCGCGTCGACCTGTGCCGCGTCCTGCTTCCCCGCCAGCCGGGCGAACTGTTCTCCGTAGACGGCAGCGCGCTGACCTGCGCGATCGGCTCCGGCGGACGCGATCAGCGCGCTCGCCCGGGCCGCTCGCTGTTCGTCCGCGCGCAGCAGGGCGTCGAGCGTCCTTGCCCCGGAGCTGTCCGAAGTGGCCAGTCCCAGTGCGTCGATCAGCCCGACGGACATGGAATCGTAGCCGGAAGCGACATCAGCTACGGAAATCTGACGATTGAGCGCCTTCTGCCGCAGTTTCGCCAGTTCACCACCGGGGCTGACCAGGCTGTCCGCGACGCCGTGCGCAGCGCTGTCGACCGTCTGCTGCTGCCGGACGAGCGCTGAATTGGTGGCCGAAGGGTCAGCGACAAAAGCGGCCGTGAGCAGGCTTTCCCGCTGCAACTGCCCGACCAGGCCGCCCACCCGCTGCCCTCGCGCGGCGGTGTCCGAAGCGGTCGCGGCTGCCGACGCGGCGGTGACCTGGGCAACCACGAGCGGAACCGCCGCTGCCAAGACCAGGACCAGCGGAGCCACGACCAGCACGGTCACTCGCGCCTGCACGGTGCGGATCCCGAGGCGGTCAAGCAGCCGCGCAGCGGATTCCCGCGACCGGGGCGAGCCGTCGCGCATCCACGTCACCTTCCGTTCCCGAGGAGTCCCGACGAGACCGAGGCGTGGAGTGCACCGAACGGGGACACCCGCAGGACGCTACTACTCTCAGTAGTACTCGTCGCGGTACGCACATGGTCGGACACCCCACGTCTGCGCAGAGCTTAGCGAGATCGGCAAGGGATGGACAATGCCCTCTTGCACCGTGTCGCGCCCTGACACGCTGGGGTTTTCCCGGCGAGCGGCACGCGAGCGAGCAGGACCGGGAGCAGAATGGCCGATATGCGCACCGCACCTGTCGCCGCCGACGTCGCTGCTGCCCATCTCCGTCTCCGACCACACGTCCGGTGGACACCGCTGTTACGCACCGAAATCGACGGCCGTCCCCTCGTGCTCAAGCTGGAGCAGCTCCAGCGGTCCGGTTCGTTCAAACTCCGCGGCGCGGTGAATGCCCTGCTCAACGGGCCTAAGCCGAAGCGCGTCGTCACGGCGTCGGGCGGCAATCACGGCCTCGGCGTCGCCACCGCCGCGCAGGCGCTGGGCATTCCCGCTGTCGTCTACGTGCCGGAGTCCGTGCCCGAAGCGAAGGCCGCCGGCATCGAAGCGGCCGGCGCGAAGCTCATCCGGCACGGCGCGGCGTACAGCGAGGCCGCCGCAGCCGCGCTGGCCGTCGCAGAAGAACCCGGCACCCGCTACCTGCACGCGTACGACGACGCCGACGTCATCGCCGGACAAGGAACCGCGACCGCGGAGATCGTGGCCGACGCACCGGATGTCGATGCCATCGCCGTCGCGGTGGGCGGGGCGGGCTGGCGTCCGGTGCGACGCTGGCCGCGGACGGTCGTCAGGTATTCGCGGTGGAGCCGGAGCACTGCCAGGCACTGCACGCCGCCCTCGCCGCAGGCGAGCCGGTGGACGTCACCATCGACTCGGTCGCCGCCTCCGCACTCGGCGCGACCCGCGTCGGCGAGCTGGCGTTCGGCATCCTCAACTCGCCGGGCGTCACGTCCGTGCTGGTGTCCGACGCCGAGCTCCTCGCCGCGCGCGACCTGCTGTGGCGCGACTTCCGGCTGGTCGTCGAACCGGCCGCAGCGGCCCCGCTGGCCGCTTGGCTGGCCGGGCGCGTCCCGGCCGAGCTGCCGTGTTTTGTGTTGTGCGGAGCCAATACCTCGGTCACTTTTGCGTGAGGTCGTAGACCTTCGCGCCGCCGACCGTGGTGGGGTGGAAGTGCTGCTCGACCCAGGCGGTGATCTTCCCGGACGTGCCGCGGCTGCCACCCGGGCCGCCGCGGCCGTTGCGCGCTCCGACGACGAAGTAGTGGATCTCCCCGCTCGCCACGTACTGCTGGAATTGCGCGAGGGTCGGAGCGGGGTCGCCGCCGCTGAACCCGCCGACGGCGAGCACCGGTTTGCCGCTGCCCAACGCGAGCCCGGCGGCCTGCATCGCACCGGTTTCCGCGGCGGCCCACTTCGTCGTCGTGGACTCCAGCAACCGATTCAATTCCACATTGGACTGTTGCGGTCCGCCGAAACCGATGCGGCCCTTGTGCTGCGGCCCGGATGCCGGACTTCCCCCGGTATGCGCCGTCGACGCGGTGGCCACGGTGAATGAGGCCATCCCCAGCAGGGCAGCCACGAGTGCCAGCAGCGCGACTGCCCGACGCGCAGTCCCGATCAGCAACGCGAAAACGCCCAAGACGCCCAGCACCAGCACGGAGTACCGCACCCATGGCTGCCAGCTCGGAGTCCGGTGCAGGAGAACAAAACTCCACGCGACCGTCGCCGCCAGCATCACCGCGAGCACCGCCCGCGGCGCGAGATAAGCACGGCCACGCCACAGTTCGGTAGCGGAAATCGCTACGGTGGCAGCGATTCCCGGAGCGAGCGCGACCGTGTAGTACGGGTGGATGATCCCGCTCATATAACTGAAGACGAGGACGCTGAGCACTGTCCAGGCGCCCCACAGCAGCAGCGCGGCCCGAGTCCGGTCAGTACGCGGCGCACGCCGGGTGAACCACAACCCGGCCACGAGTCCGATCAAGGCGGCTGGCAGCAGCCAGGACGCTTCGCCGCCGAATTGCTCGGTGAACAAGCGAGTCAGGCCCACCTGACCGCCGAAACCGTGTCCGGCACCGGAAAACTCCGGCATCTTCGGCCGGGCGTCCCCGCCGTGCGACTGTCCGAAAATCCGGCCGAGCCCGTTGTACCCGAAGGCCAATTCCAGCACGCTGTTGTTCGTCGACCCGCTGATGTACGGCCGATCCGCGACCGGCCACAACGCCACCGCGAGCACCCACCAACCCGCGGAAACCACCACCGCACCGGCGGCGGCGAGCAATTGCCACATCCGCCGTCCCAAGGAAGTCGGCGCGGCAACCGCGTAGGCGAGCACGAAGGCAGGCAACACCAGGAATGCCTGCAACATCTTGTCGAGGAACCCGAAACCGATCGCGACACCCGACAGCAGCAGCCATTTCGTGCTCGCCGTTTCCAGCGCCCGCACCAGGAAATACCCGCCCGCGACGAGCAGCAGCACCAGGAACGCGTCCGGGTTGTTGAACCGGAACATCAGCGCGGCGACCGGGGTGAGCGCGAGCAACGCACCGGCCAGCAAACCGGCGACCGGACCGGAAAGCCGCCGCACCGCCAGGTACAGCAGGCCGACCGAGCCCACGCCGGCGAGCGCGTCCGGCACCAGCATGCTCCAGCTGGAGAAGCCGAAGATCCGCCCGGACAATCCCATCACCCACAGGGAAAGCGGCGGTTTGTCGACGGTGACCACATTGCCCGGGTCGAGCGAACCGAAGAACCACGCTTTCCAGTCCCACGTGCCCGCTTGCACGGCCATCGCGTAGAAGTCATTGCCCCAGCCGGAAATCGCGACATTCGTGAGATACAACGCGGCGGTGCCCAGCAGCAGCACCGCGACGGCGGGGCGCACCCAGCGCGGCGCGACGGCAGTCGTCATGCCCGTCATTCTCACGGCCCGGGCTGTGCGCGGGCTGTGAATCGCTCGCTAAGGAGTGTTGGCACCGTCACGCAATTGCGGGAACGAGGCCACGAATTCGGTCCGCCCCGGACCGCTGTTCACCATCACCCGTCCGGAATGCGCGGCCACGACCGCGGCGACAATCGCCAGCCCCAGCCCAGTGCTTCCGGCGGCGCGCGAACGCGAATTGTCGCCGCGCGCGAACCGCTCGAACACCTCGGGCAGGATTTCCGGCGGAATTCCCGGCCCATCGTCCACAACGGACAAAGTGACCCATCCGTCCCTAGTGGACAGTGCGGTGGTCACCGTGGTGCCCGCGGGCGTGTGCGTGCGGGCGTTGCCGAGGAGGTTCAGCACGACCTGGTGCAGTTGCCCGGAATCGCCGAGCACCGCGATCGGTTCGCCGGGAAGTTCCAGCAGCCACTTGTGTTCCGGACCGGCGACGTGCGAATCGGCGACCGCGTCCGCGACGAGCCGGGACAAATCGACCGGCCCGTGCACGACCGGACGCCCGGAATCGAGCCGGGCGAGCAGCAGCAAATCCTCCACCAGCGTCGTCATCCGCGCCGATTCGGATTCCACCCGGCTCATCGCGAACGCGATGTCCGGCGGCACCTGTTCGCTGCCGCGCCGGGTCAGTTCGGCATATCCGCGAATCGCGGCGAGCGGCGTGCGCAATTCGTGGCTCGCGTCCGCGACGAACTGCCGCACCCGGCTTTCGCTGGCATGCCGGGCGGCGAGCGCTTCGGCGATGTGGCCGAGCATCCGGTTGATCGCCGAACCGACCTTGCCGACCTCGGTGCGCGGGTCAGTGTCCACTTCGGGCACTCGCTCGGACAACGCGACCTCGCCGCGGTCCAGCGGCAGTTCGGACACCCGGGAAGCGGTGGCGGCGAGCCGGTCCAGCGGAGCCATGGTGCGCCGGATCGTGACCGCACCAGCGAACCCGGCGACGAGAATCCCGCCGAGCGCGACGCCGCCGAAGATGAATCCCAGCCGCCACAACGTTTCCGAGACCCGGCTCATCGGCAGCCCGATCACGGTGAACTCGCCGCGCGGCGAATACGTCGCGACCACCCGGTATTTCTTGAGACTCCCGGGAAGTTCGACCGTGCGGCTCTGGCCGTTCGGCGCGAGCACGAGCAGGACCCGGTCCTGCTCCGGGGTCAGCGGGACGAGGCCGAACGGGCCGATCACCTGCCCGTTGACCTTGCCGTCGTGGACGACCAGGCTGAGCGTCCCCTCGGGCTGGCCGAGCACGCGCAGCGGATCCGGCGGCAGCTTCCCGGAACCGTTGATCGGCGGCCGCGGAACGCCGTGCCGGAACCCGCGGTCGCTCGCCGCCGACAGCTGCCCGTCGAGCTGTCCGACGAGAAAGCTGTTCAACGCGAACTCGGTGACCACGCCGACGACCAGGCAGACCAGCGCGAGCAGCGCCGCCAGCTGAACGATCAGCCTGCGGCGCAACGACCACGGACGGCGGCGCTCAGCCCGCGGCGGGTTTGAGGACATACCCGGCGCCGCGCATGGTGTGGATCATCGGTTCCCGATCGGCGTCGATTTTCTTGCGGAGGTAGGAAATGTACAGCTCGACGATATTCGCCTGGCCGCCGAAATCGTAGCTCCACACGCGGTCGAGGATCTGCGCCTTCGACAGCACCCGGCGCGGATTGCGCATCAGGTAGCGGAGCAATTCGAACTCGGTCGCCGTGAGCGGCACCAGATCGCCGCCCCGGTGCACCTCGCGACTGTCCTCGTCCAGGGTCAGATCGCCGACCACCAGCTGCGAACCGGCCGATCCGGACACCCCGCCCGCCCGGCGCAGCAGCGCGCGCAACCGCAGCGCCACTTCTTCCAGGCTGAACGGTTTGGTCACGTAATCGTCGCCGCCCGCGGTGAGCCCGGCGATCCGGTCTTCCACCGCGTCCTTGGCGGTAAGGAAAAGAACAGGCAGATACGGCGTTTCGGCGCGCATCCGGCGCAGCACCTCGAGGCCGTCGAAATCGGGCAGCATCACGTCGAGCACCACGGCGTCCGGCCGGAAATCGCGGCCGACGCGCACCGCCTCGGCGCCGGTGCCCGCGCTGCGCACCTCCCAGCCCTCCATCCGCAGGGCCATGGACACGAGTTCGGCCAGCGTCGACTCGTCGTCGACGACCAGCACGCGGACCGGGCTGCCGTCCGCGCGGCGCAGTTCGGCCTTGCCCCGGCCGGCAGACGCGGCGTTCACACTGCTCATGGTGCCATCTTCGGGCCCCGTCTTCAGGTCGGCCTGTGCGCCGGCTGTGTGTTTCCTGTGCGCCGTTCCCCCGCCTGGGTGCACAGGTGTCCCCCACGTCCGGCACAGCTTCCGCACAGCGGCCGCCCCGACGCTCGGAAAGGACAAGCGCGAACGTTCCGGAGGAGACCATGACGACCGATCCAGCAGAGGGCGCGACCTGGGGAGAGCAGCCCGCCCCCGCATCCGGCGGCAGCGGCCAGGGCAAGGCGTGGTCCGGCCGGAAAACCGCGATCGCGGCGGGAGTCGCGGTGGTGATCGCGGTCGGTGGTGGACTGGCGATCTGGGCGGGGACCAGTGGCAATAACGCGGCCGCGCAGCAAGGGCCGGGCGGGTTCGGTGGGCCAGGTGGACCCGGTGGGTTTGCCGGTCGCGGGGGGATGGGCGGGATGGCTGCGCTGCGGGATGCGCTGCACGGCGATTTCGTGGTGGCGGATTCGGCTGGCGGCTATGTGACTGAGCGGCTGCAGACGGGGACGATCACCGAGCTCAGTGCTACTTCGGTGACTTTGACTAGCAAGGACGGTTATAAGCAGAGCTATACGTTGGATTCTTCTACGGAGAAGAGCGGGTCGCCTAAGTCTGGGGACAATGTGACTGTGGTGGCGAAGGTGCAGGGGGCTACGGCTACTGCTACTTCGTTGGGGGAGGCTCAGCAGTTTGGGGGGCAGCCTCGTCGGCGGGGGTAGGTGCGCAGCCTCGTCGGCGGGGGTAGGTGCGCAGCCGCGTCGGCGGGGGTAGGTGCTTGGTGAGTGGTTGCGTGGGGCACCCCGAAGTTTGATTGTGCTGACGGTTCGGGGGTGCTTGTCAAGGCGGGAAAGATGCCTTGACAAGCACCCCCGAACCGCAGATGAGCTTCGTATCGGGGT